>JAJBVF010000147.1 GCA_020859965.1 Clostridiales bacterium | reverse complement strand
ATCCATAAGATTACGGCAGGACACGATAGAATCATATATAAAAAAATCCTGAGGAGGACTATGAAAATGAAGAAAAAAGTGGTATCTTTACTGCTGGCCGCTACGATGGTAGCAACAACTGCTATGTGCGGCGGTGCAATGAACGCATCTGCTGAGGAAGGAATTACGATTGAATTCTGGCATTCGATGGGCGGTGTGAACGGAACCGCAATGGAATACCTGGTAAACAAATTCAACGAAGAAAATGAATACGGCATTACTGTAAACGCGACCTATCAGGGCGATTATGACGACACGATCAATAAGCTGCGCAGCGCTCAGATCGGAAGCTTTGGCGCGGATCTGGTGCAGATCTATGATATCGGAACGAACTTTATGGTAAACTCCGGATTTATCGTGCCGATGCAGGAGCTGATCGACAATGCGGGATATGACACCTCTGTTCTGGAAGAAAACATTCTTGCGTATTATACGGTAAATGATGAGCTGTATTCTATGCCGTTCAATTCTTCCACACCGCTTCTCTATTACAATGCGGATATCTTTGAAGCAGCCGGCATCACAGAGATCCCGACCAGTCTGGAAGGAATCGAGGCAATCGCGGAGCAGCTGCTGAACGAGGGCGGAGCGCAGGAAGTGATTTCTCTTAGCATTTACGGATGGTTCTTTGAGCAGTTCCTCTGCAAAATGGGTCTGGACTATGCGGACAATGGAAACGGACGCGATGGGGCAGCGACTTCGGTCGTATTTGATTCAAACGGCGGCGCTTCCGAAATCCTGACCATGTGGAAACAGCTTTATGACGAAGGGTATGCTCCGAACGTAGGTACCGGCGGAGACGCGGGCCTGACCGATTTTGTAGCCGGAAAATCCGCAATTACCCTTGGTTCTACCGCTTCTCTGAAGCAGATCCTGGAGGATGTAAACGGCAGCTTTGAGGTTGGCACTGCTTATTTCCCGAGCATTAGTGAAGAGGATGAGGGCGGCGTATCGATCGGCGGCGGTTCTCTCTGGGCACTGAACAATGAGGATGAGGAGAAACAGGATGCTGTATGGAAATTTGTGGAATTTCTTGTATCCGCGGAGTCTCAGGCATACTGGAACGCACAGACCGGTTATTTCCCGGTGACGACCGAAGCGGCGGACGAAGAGGTTTATCAGGAAAACATGGCAGAGTATCCGCAGTTCCAGACAGCAATCGACCAGCTGCATGATTCGGCTCCGGAATATGCGGGCGCATTGCTGAGTGTATTCTCAGACGCACGCGCGACGGTACAGTCCGGTATTGAGGATCTTCTGAACGGCAACAGGGATGTGGATGGAACCGTGACCTACCTGGCGGATACGATCAATGAGTCGATTACCTATTACAATCTTACGAATGATGTGGAGTAAAGAATGACACAGATATGGGCACACAGAGGAGCTTCCGGGTATGCGCCGGAAAATACGCTGGAAGCATTTGAACTTGCCGCGCAGATGGGCGCAGATGCGGTAGAGCTGGATGTGCAGATGAGCCGGGACGGCGCTCTGGTCGTGATTCATGACGAGACGACCGGGCGTGTCAGCGGTGTGAAGCTGTGGGTGAAAGATCTCACGCTTCAGGAACTGAAAGCACTGAATGTAAATCAGACCGCCCCGGAATATGCCGCTGCGCGTATTCCGACGCTGCAGGAGGTTTTTGAACTGCTGAAGCCGACCGGACTTTGCGTGAATGTAGAAATAAAAACCGGCATCGTCTTTTATCCGGGGATTGAAGAGAAGGTTCTGGAAACGACTGCAGCGATGGGGATGGAGGAGCGGGTGATCTACTCTTCTTTCAATCACAGCACAGTGAAACGGCTGAAGGAGCTGAAGCCTGATGTCCGCACCGGTGTTCTTTATGCGGACGGTATTTATCAGGCCGCGGAATACGCCGGATGGCTTGGCGCTGACGCGCTGCATCCGGCACTCTACAATGTGCGGTATCCCGGATTTATGGAGGATACAGGGCAAAAAGGACTGCAGGTAAATGTCTGGACGGTAAACGAAGAAGAACATCTGCGGGAAATGGCCCGCATGAGAGTGAACGCAGTGATTACGAATTATCCGGACCGGGCCCGGAAAATAATTGAGGAAGAGGCAAAGGGACTGTGAAAGCAGTCCTTTTTATGATGCGCAGGGCTGCGAAAGGGATTTTTCGGCTGAAGCCGAACGCAGCCCGCGCGGGCGAGTAGGGAACAATTCCCCCTACTCGATTATGGGAAACTTCATTTCCTATACTCATAAAACGTTCCGCGGGGGCGCTAAAAGAAACGGAGTTTTTTAATATAATCAGGAAAGTTTACGGAACTTCTTCCATTATTTAGAATATGCATGAAAATTTGCAGAATTTGCTCATATTGTGACGAAATTGCAAAAATTATTCGTTGACGGATATAGATATATTAGATATAATGAATAAAATGTTCCTGCATTTCCTACTATGACAATAGGTAATATGGGAAGCGTGGGATATGGTTTTTCAGGAAGGCGGTCTGTGGCATGCTGTTCTGAATAGTCACTTTTTTACTTAAGGAGGAAAAGATTATGAACAAACTGAAAAAGCTTGTGGCAGCCGGAGTTCTTGGCGCGGCGGTTCTCGGTACCTGCGCGACGGCTGGTGCGGCGGACACGAGCACTTTTACCTACGCGATCACCAGCGATCCGGGTGCGAATGTGAATCCGATCACATCCAGCGACCGTTTCGGTCTTATGACGAATAACCTGGTATACTCCCCGCTGTTTAAGATCAATGGCGATGAGTATGAGTGGTATCTGGCTACCGGTTATGAACTGTCAGAGGATGAGTGCACGTACACCTTTACTCTTCGCGATGATGTGACCTGGTCGGACGGCGAGCCTTTCACGGCTGACGATGTTGTTTTCACGATCGAGGCAATCATGAATCCGGACAACGCAAGCGAGATGTATTCAAACTTTGTGAGCGAAGAAGGCGCTTGTGAGATCGAGAAGATCGACGACTATACGGTAGCGTTTACATTCCCGAGCGCAAGCCCGGCGCATATGGAAGCATTCGCGTATGAAGTTTATATTATCCCGGAGCATGTGTTTGCGGACGTAGACTTCCTGAACTATGAGTTCTCTGGTCCTTCCGTGACGACAGGTGCGTATATTCTGACAGAATATTCCGCAGGTTCCTATCTGAAGTTTGAGAAAAATGAAGACTATTTCATGAATACGCCTTCAATTGATACGATCGTGTTCCGCATCATCACTTCCGATGATACGGCGATGCTGGCGATCCAGAGCGGCGAAGTAGACGCATGGCCGACTTCTCCGGCATATCTTGCACAGATCGATCTGGATGCGTGCAATCTGACTGCTTATACTTTCAACCAGGGCCGCGTGGGCTATATGGAAGTAAATACCGTGAGAATTCCGGATACGGAAGTGCGTCAGGCGATCTTCTATGCGCTGAATAAGACAGAGCTGGCGACCGCTACCTATCTGGCGGAAGAGAATTATGATGACGTATATACATTCCTGCCTCCGAACAATACCTACTATGATGATTCTGAGGTAGAGAAATACGAGCAGGATATCGAGAAGGCACAGGAACTGCTGGCGGAAGCCGGAGCAGAGAACCTGACTCTGACGCTTGGCTATGCGAGCAGCGATGCTACGATGGAGACCTGGGCGCTTCTGGTTCAGCAGCAGCTGTCAGTTGTGGGCATTACCTGCGAACTGAGCCCGATGGAATCCAATGCATACTATGATGAGCTGGAGAATCCGGACAAGGAATTTGATCTGTATTTTGGCGGTTACATCATGGGCAGCGATCCGCAGACCTATCGCGATCTGTTTGCAAGCGACGGCTCCTTCAATTACACCGGCTGGGTAAATGAGGAGATCGACAGCCTGTTTGAGGATGGTATCTCGACGTTTGATACCGAAGAGCGTGCAGCGATTTACTCTGAGCTGCAGCAGGTGATCCAGGATGACGCATTCTTCTATCCGATCGCGTCAAACAATTATATCGTGCTGATCAACAATCGTGTCGAAGGCGTGGAGGAGTGCGGACTGGTTCCGATCTACACACTGTCAGATGCGTCCTACCTGACACTGGCAGAATAATGGCAAATATTAATACGGTGACAGCGCGAATGTGCGGCAGGTATTCTGCGGTTTCCGCAGACCCGTATGAAATCTGCATATGAGATTGCCGTGTAAGTAAAAGTACATCATCTGTCAGGGCGGCAGATTCCCTGACTGAGACAGAATCAAAGGGGATGTTTCTGATTTTTTCACATCTGAAGCATCTCCTTTCTTCTTTAAAGTAAAACACCATGTGTTGTATTACAGCGCACCACATTAATATTACTATGTGTAAAAGCTGATTGCTCCGTTCCTCTGGAACTCTCGCTTTTACAATATTTTACAGGAGAAAAGATATGGCAAAATATATTGTGAAACGCATTCTCACAGCGATTCCTTTGCTGCTGGCCATCACGATCCTCTGTTTTGCGCTCATGAGCCTGGCGCCTTATGACGCGGTGGACACCATGATCAAACCGGGTACATCGGCGGAAGTAGAGGAATTGCTGCGAGCGAAATACGGCTACGATCAGCCGGTATACATGCAGTATCTGAAATGGCTGCAGGGGATCCTGCAGGGGAATTTCGGCTATTCGATCGTGACGAGCCAGAGCATTTCTCTGGATCTGTCTACGCGGCTGGTAAATACGATGACTCTGATCATTCCTTCTTATCTGACGGCTTACGTGCTGGCGATCGTGCTGGGACTTGTGGCCGGTTCCCATAAAAACAGATGGCAGGACAAGCTGATCGACGGCTTCGCTTCTGTCGGGATTTCTACGCCTACCTTCTGGGTGGCGATGCTTCTTCTCTATATTTTCGGGTACAGGCTGAGACTTCTCCCGATCATCGGCATGCATACCGTGGGACTGGAGGATTCTTTTGTGGATTTCCTTCGACATTTTATTCTTCCCTATATCGTGCTGATCATTGGATTTATGCCGGATCTGATCCGGTATGTGCGTTCTTCCACGATCACGCAGTTTTCAGAGGATTATGTCATGGTGCAGACCGCATTTGGCGCTTCCAGGACGGAAATAATGTTCAAACATGTCTGTAAAAACGTGCTGCTTCCGGTCATCACTAAGCTCGGTATGGCGATGCCGATGCTGATCACCGGCGCGATCATTACGGAAACGATTTTCAGCTGGCCGGGGATTGGCCCGTACTTTACGACTGCTGTCGGCGGTCTGGATTATCCGGTGGTCATGGCGATCCTGCTGCTTTCCTCTGCGATGGTAATCATTGGCAATCTGGTAGCGGATATACTTTGCTGCCTGACGGATCCGAGAATAAAGGATATGGGGTGACGGGATGAAAAAACAGACGAAAAATCAAAAAATAACTGAGGCGGCTAATACGCCGAAAGAGAATAAAAATCGGCAGCGGCGTGTGGACAATGTGATCGCTGCACTGAAAAATGATAAGCTCTGCATTTTCGCCATTATTTATCTTATTGTTCTGATTGCGGTCTCTTTGCTGGCACCTTTGCTTCCGCTGGATCCGACGACTACCGATGTGACGAATATGCAGGCCGGTATTTCCGCAGCACACTGGTTTGGTACGGATGAGCTGGGAAGAGACTATTT
>JAJBVF010000520.1 GCA_020859965.1 Clostridiales bacterium | reverse complement strand
AAAGTATTGTTTATGGTCCCGGGCGATTCGGTGATCTACCAGTTAAGTATGTATTGGATGCCAGAGGATTTGGTAGAAAAGCGGGTGATGGAAGACAAAATCCCGTATGACGTTTGGATCCAGAAGGGATATATGCGCACCTGCCCAGGAAATAAGAATCATCCGAAGTATGTGACGCAGTGGTTTCTGGAGATACAGAATGATTACGATATTTACCTTCCATGGTTTGGATATGATGCCTGGTCCGCAAAATACTGGGTAGAAGAAATGCAGCAGGAATTTGGGCCGACATCAATGATACCGGTCCGGCAGGGAAAACAGACGCTGTCCAGCCCGATGAAGAATCTGAAAGCGAATCTGCAGGCGAAGCTGCTGAATTACAACAACAATCCAATAGACAAATGGTGCCTGTGCAATACGGCTGTGGATATCGACAGAAACGACAATATACAGCCGATGAAGACAAGCAATCCGCGACGCAGAATTGACGGAACAGCTGCAACACTGGATGCCTGTGTTGTGCTGGAAATGAAAATGAATGAGTATATGAGCCTGATATAGGAGGGCAGCATGAAAATATGGGTTGAAAAGGATAACGGGGTAAAGATAGAAGCAACGGAAATTGCAGGACTGAAAGACGATTGCTCAACACTATTTTTCTTCCATCAGCAGTCATTAAGACCAGAAACGGTGAAAGAATTTGAAACAGAGCTGAAAGAGAAGACGGGAAAGAACTGCGTTGTCCTTGACGGGAGATACCTTAGCAAAATACTTGCAGTGTAAAGGAGATACAGACATGGGATTATTTAGCCGATTAACCAATAAGAGCCGGGATCCGACACCAGTCGAGAAGCCAACACAGGAGAGTCAGTTTAAGATGGTGACTGCCTGGGGCGAGTACTACATGGCGTGGGATGGCAAGCTGTACAAAAGCGATATCATCCGGGCGTGTATCCGGCCAAAGGTAAAAGCCATTGGGAAACTGGTAGCGAAGCATATTCAGGAAGACGCGAACGGCCTGAAAGTCGATCAGAAGCCGCGGATAGCCATGCTGCTGAAATATCCGAATCCGTATATGACGGAACAGGTATTTTTGGAGAAGATGGCAACACAGCTTTGCCTGAGCAATAATGCATTCGCCCTGATTGTGCGTGATGACAATGGTTTTCCTGTGCAAATGTACCCGGTTCCAGCATCAATGGCGGAAGCGGTATGGAACGATCAGGGAGAATTATATATCAGATTTACTTACCAGAATGGAAAGACAGGATTATTTCGGTACAGCGATATTTTACATTTGCGGCAGGATTATAACGACAATGACATCTTTGGAAGCAGTCCGGCGCCTGCGCTGACGCAATTAATGGAATGCGTTGGCGTGATTGACCAGGGTATTGTTAAGGCAATAAAAAACAGCGGCGTAATACGATGGCTACTGAAATTCACACAGTCTATGCGGCCGGAGGATATCCAGAACAATGTGAAAACATTTGTGAATAATTACCTGACTTACGAAAGTGAGACTTTCGGGGCGGCTGGCGTAGATTCAAAGGCTGACGCAATACAGATCAAACCGAATGATTACGTTCCAAATGCAACATTAACCGATCGGATTACTGAGCGGATCTATTCATTCTTCAATACAAATAAGAATATTGTGCAATCATCCTGGACTGAGAATGAATGGACGGCGTACTACGAAGCCGAAATAGAACCGGTGGCAATTCAGTTTGGAGAGTGCTTGACGGAAAGGTTGTTTTCCAGGAGAGAACGCTCTTGTGGAAACCGGATCGTATTTGAAGCCAGCAATCTGCAGTGTGCAAGCTTGAGTACAAAGCTGAATTTTGTTCAGCTGTGGGATCGTGGAATCTTCAACGCCAATGAAATCCGGGCAATCTTCAATATGGCTCCAATACCGAGTGGCGATCAGTATTATGTAAGGCTGGATAATGCTCCAGTTGACGGAACACAGACGCAGACAGAAGAAAAACAGAATTTGCTCACAACAATTATTCAGGCGGGAGGTGAAAAAGTAAATGAAGCACAGAATTGATATTCGGGGTGTGATTATCCCGAATTCATACAAATGGTATTATGACTGGTTTGGCGAAGACAGTACCTGCCCAAATGATGTCAGCGCAATCCTGAATCAGTTGGCAGATGGTGATGAAGTAGAAGTATACATCAATTCTCCGGGCGGCGCGATCAATTCTGGATCGGAGATTTACACAATCCTCCGGGCAGCTGCCGAGAACCATGACATCAGGATTTACATTACCGGAGAAGCCCATAGTGCTGCCTCTGTGATCGCATGTGCGGCATATTGCGAGATGGCACCGACTGCCCTGATGATGGTACATTGTGTGTCATTCAGAGCCAGTGGGAACCATAGCGACATGGAAAACGCTGCGGAAATGCTGCGGACAGCTGATCGCGCAATGTGTACGGCATACACAGCGAAAAGCGGCATGTCTGAGGAAGATGCTCTCGCCATGATGGAGACGGAGACCTGGCTGAATGCGGAGCAGGCAAAAGAAAAAGGCCTGATCGATGCGATCATGTTTGAGGAAGAGGAAGAAAATCCGATGGTTGCTGGTTCACTGTTCCGTCTTCCATCAGAAGAACAGATGAATAAAATCCGCACGGCGATGAAGGCCGAGCGGGATTTAAAAGAAGCTCATGATAAGGCTTTGGCCGATTGTAAGAAAGAGCTTTCCAAGCTCAATCTTACCGGTATAAAGCTTGCAACAATATGAAAGGATGGTGCAAAACCATGAACAAAAAGAAATATCTCGAAATGAGAGCTGCCCTGATGGGCGAAGCACAGGCTCTGATCGATGCGGGGAGCATTGAGGAAGCCAATGCAAAAATGGAAGAAGTGAAAGCACTGGATGCACAGTGGGAGGCAATTGCTGAGGCTCAGGCGAACATGAACGCGCTTTCCGACAATCAGCCGGTACTGGACATCTCCAATCTGACCGGAACAGTAGTGCTTGACAGCACAAGCATGAGAGTAGGAGCAACTGCGGATATGTCCGGAATGGCTGCAACAACGGCACAGCTTTCGCAGACCCCTGAAGACGCGTTGAAATCTGATGCCTATCTGACTGCATGGGCGAAAACAATGCAGCATAAACCACTGACTGATGCTGAAGCCAGTGTATTCAACATGGTCAACGAGTACACACACAGCACCGAGAATACCGGCGTTGTGATCCCGACCACGGTAACACAGAAGATCTGGTCTGAGATTGAGGATATGTATCCGTACTATAATGACATCACAAAGACGTATGTGAACGGTAACCTGACACTGATTCGGGCAACTGCTACGACTGATGCAGCATGGTATGACGAGGCAACTGCGACTGAGGACGTGAAGGAAACCATCGAAGATTATACTCTGACAGGCTGCGAGCTGTCCAGAGCGATCTCTGTGACCTGGAAACTGAAAGAGATGGCAATGGAAGATTTCCTTCCGTACATCCAGCATCGTCTGGCGGAACGCATGGGCGCGGCTCTTGGCTATGGCGCGACCAATGGCGCTGGCAAGCCGGGTACTGACGATACGTTCAAGCCGGAGCCGCTTGGTATCTGCACAGCGCTGGTTGCTGACGGCACTCAGGTAGTGGAGTATACCGAGGGCGCTTTGACCTATACCGACATCACAAAGGCACGCGGCCTGATCAAGAGCGGCTATGCGAATGGTCTGAAGATCTACGCGAACAGCGAGACAATCTGGAATGTACTGGCGAATGTAGTTGATGAAAACGGACGCCCGATCTTTATCAACGACCAGACAGCCGGCGGCGTTTATCGTGTGCTTGGGACTGTGGTTGTTGAGGATGCTTCCCTGTCTGACGGCCAGATCCTTTTCTCAAATGCGTCCCGCGGCTATCAGATGAACATCAATAAGCAGATGTCCATCATGACCGAGGAGCATGTGAAAGCGAGAGTTACCGACTATTGTGCTTACGCGATTGTGGACGGCGCACCGCTAACCTACAAAGCACACGCACTCCTGACCGTTGCAACGGCGGGGGAATAAACAGCATCTCTGAGGATGCCGACTCTGAGGTGCTGACAACAGCATCACTGGCAAGCTTAGAGGATGAAGAAACAGAAACTGTGTCCGAAGATGATGCAACAGAAACTATAGTCTATGATGAAAGTTACACTGTTGCAGAACTTCGGGCGGCGGCGAAGGCAGCCGGGATCACTGGTTATTCATCCATGACAAAAGCAGAGCTATTGGAGGCACTAAATGGCAGTTGAAATCACATCTGAACTGATTGAAAACCTGCGGGATTTCCTGCGGGTGAAAAACGAAAGCGCAGATACAGAGATTCAGGCTTTGGCCGAAGCGTGCCTCTACCATCTGGAAATAGCGGGAGTGTATGTCACTGACATCACCGACCCGCTTGTTGTTCAGGCAATCAAGCTGTACTGTAAGGCACATTTTGGCTACGACAGTGACGTGGAAAGATTCGAGCAGGCATATTCCAACCTGCGGGATTCCATGGCACTATGCGGTGATTATGCGAAGGATGGTGATGAAGATGGATGAGGAAGCTACCTTGCTAGTTGTGACAATTGGCAAGGACGATGATGGATTTGCAACCGAAACCACAGAGGAAATTCCCATCTGGGTGCGGGAAAAATCAGCTACTCGCGCAGAGTTTTATAGCGCGCTTAGAGAAGGAATTACCGTGAAAACCATCTTCGAAGCAAGGCAGGAAGATTTCGAACTATCTGCTCATCTGGTAGATGGAAAGAAAGCCTATGCCACACGGATTATTCATGATGGGAGCACTTACGATATCGTGAGGACATACCGGAATGATAAATCAAAGCTGGAAATCGTGTGCAGTTAGGAGGCGGCTATATGACAGTAAACCAGAAAATTGAAAATGCACTTTCTGATCTGGTAGATGGGAACATCTGGCCGCTTGTCTGCCCGCTTGAAACAGAACCGGATAAATGGATTACATATCAGCCAGAGCTGGAAACACCGGAAGATTTTGGGGATGATGGCGACCTGATATGGGTGCATTATATGCAGATTCACTGGTTCGCAAAGAGTGATAGCAGAGGAAAAGTTGCCGCAAATTACATCACAGCCAGGAAGGAAATCCGCAGTCGGCTGAAAGCTGCCGGTTTTTGCGTTGAAAGCTTCCAACAAACCTACGAACACGACACCAAAACAACTCACATGGTATGTCTGTGCAATATCATTGAGGAGGTGGAATGATGGCGACTTTTAAGATGGACGGGATCGATGAATTCTCAAAAGCATTGGAGGAACTTGGCTCTAATGCTGATGATATCGCGAAAAAGGCGGTCAACGAAGCCGTACCGATTATGAAAGCATCTATTAAGTCAAGTGCTGCACAGTCTGTAACCAAAGGATATTCTACCGGTGCTTTGGTGAGCGGAATTAAGTCATCAAAAGCCAAGATTAACAGTTATGGTGTTTATGCCGCTGTAACAATATCGGGTACTGATGCTAAAGGTACCAGGAATGGCGAGAAGGCGGCTTACCTGGAATACGGGACATCGAAACAGCCGGCGCGTCCGTTTATGAAGCGTGGTGTAAAAAATGCCGAAGGATCGGCAAAAGCAATTATGGAACAGGTTTTTGAATCTGAAGTTAATAAATACGCAAATTAGTCAGG
>JAJBVF010000517.1 GCA_020859965.1 Clostridiales bacterium | reverse complement strand
GGATGAGCCGACCGCGGGGATGGCCGCGCTCGCACGCCGCCAGATGTGGCACCTGCTGAAAAACCTGAACGGACAAAACCTGACGATTCTTCTGACGACACATTATATGGAAGAGGCGGAATCTCTCTGCGGCCGGGTAGGGATGATGCGTGACGGAAAGCTGGAGGAGATAGATTCTCCGCGTCACATGATCGAAACGCTCGGACGCTACGCGGTAGATCAGACTACGGAGGAAGGGATACAGAGCCGCTTCTTTCATAACAAAGAGGAGGCAATCGCTTACCTTGCGGGTCTGAATGGAGAGACGGCGATGCGAAATACGACGCTGGAAGATGTGTTCCTTAGCGCTGCGGAGAATCATTCCTGAGCTTTGAGGCGCTTAAAAACGACAGAATAGTTTGACCTTTACTATAGATGGAAAGCAGGATAGAATGGGAATTATAACAGTACTATGGGAAAAATGGGTGGAATTCCGCCGGGATTTTTATAAGATCACTCTGGCCGCGATGATCGCGCCGCTGATGTACATTCTGGTATTCGGACTCGGCGTGCAGACCATTTCGCACGGCGAGTCCTATCTGGAATTTCTGATACCGGGCGTTGTCGCGCTGACGACGATGAACGGGAGCTTCAATGCGATCGCACAGAATCTGAACGTACAGCGGCTATATGAAAAAGCATTTGATCAGGTCCTGATCTCGCCGACTCCTCTGTGGCAGTTTGTACTTGGGCAGGTCATTGGAGGGAGTCTGCGCGGCGTTTATGCGGGCTGCGTGATTATCCTTCTGATCCTTCCGATCGGGACAAATCTCCGCTTCAATGGCTGGTCCTTTCTGATCATGTTTTTAAACGGAGCCGTATTTTCAACGATCGGGCTTCTGGTGTCTTTTTATGCGAAAAATCATGCGGATGTGCCGCGCTTTTCCAATTATATGATCATGCCGATGTCTTATCTGTGCAATACCTTTTTCTCCACGGAAAGCATGCCGGACGGACTGCGTCAGGTAGTCGGGCTTTTGCCTCTGTCCCAGACAAGCGGTATGCTGCGCAGCATTGCGGGGGGAGAAGCCTGGTCTTACACGGGAATTCTGATATTGCTGGCCTATCTGGCAGTGCTTGACATCGCCGCCGCCTGGTTCCTGTATAAGAAGAAAAACCTTTGATTGGTGAATGTCGCGAAAACGGTAAGTATTCAGAACAGCAGGCAGAAAACGAAAAGAATAATGGACAATGCGTAAAAGCCATGAAAAAGTGGATGGAGCAGGGATGAAAAGACAGATAAAAGAGAGTGAGATAATCGGTCAAAGTACCGGCAAAGGAATGCGGAAAAAACGGATAGAAGAGTATATGAAAATGCATAGAAAAAAGCATATCAAAACGCATATCGCCCGACAGATTTTCCCACTGTGTCTCTGCCTTCTGGCAGTCGCGGGATTTTTGATGTCGGCCGGGGTGCAGGCGGAGGAATCGCTGGCGGACAGCGAGTATGCAATAGAGGTCAGCATGACCGGCGGAAGCGGAAAGGCAAGTATAGAGACGCCTACGCTCCTGACTGTGGAGGACGGGCAGTGTTATGCCCGCATCACATGGAGCAGCTCAAATTACGATTATATGCTGGTTGATGAGGAAAAATTTCTGAATCAGAGTGAAGAAGGGGCGAATTCCAGCTTTGTGATCCCTGTGTCTGCTCTGGATACAGATATAACGGTAATCGCGGATACACTGGCGATGGGAACACCACACGAGATCGAATATGTGATGCATTTTTACTCAGATACACTTGACAGCAAGAGCAGTCTTCCGCAGGAAGCGGCAAAACGGGTGCTTGCGATGGCGGCAGTGATCATTGTAGGCGGCGGTATTCTGAACTATTGGGTAAAAAAGAGAGCACAGCGGGACTATACCGGTAAACGCTGAAGGCGAAATAAGTTGTATTTATTTTTGCGTTCTGTTATATTACTGTAAAAGCGTCATCAATAGCAAGACAGATGAGGGTGTTTGCGAGCATCCCAATATAAATACGATAGAGGATCAGAATGAATAAATTTAAATGGAAAGAACGTTTCGAAAAAATGAGAGAACGGCTCAGCTTTCTTGTTACTTCAGAAGATGACGATCTGGATGATCTGGCGGAGCAGGCGGATCATATAGAAATGCGCCTTGAGGAGGAGCAGCCGGATGGTTCCGTGTGGTCCCTGCTGAAAAAGGAGGATGGATCGGATCAGGAACTGACTATGGAAGAACTGCTGGCGCGCAGCAGGCGGAGACGCCGGATTACTCGCGGGCTGGTGATCGCTCTGGTCGTGTGTGCGGCGGCCGGATTTTACCTGTACAATCAGCTGCATTCGTTTGACGATTATGTGATTTCAAAATCCATCGAAAACACGATGACCTCCGGTACGCAGTATGAGGCAGTCGGGGATTATCTTTATCGCTATAATTCAGACGGCGTATCCTGTGTGACACGCAAAAACGAGGTCAAATGGAGTATCACTTACAGCATGCAGGCGCCGATTGTGGATATCTGCGGTACAACGATGGTGATTGCAGAGCAGCAGGGTACGCAGGTTTATGTGGTAAATGAGGATGGACTGCTGGGAAGCTTCACCTGCCTGCTGCCGATCCTGAATGTGCGGGTGTCGAATCAGGGGGTAGTGGCGGTTGTCCTGCAGGACGATGATGTGACATGGATCCGCCTTTACGACGCGAATGGCGAGAGCATCGCCAATGATAAGACTACTATATCCGATTCCGGCTACCCGCTGGATGTGGATCTCTCACCGAATGGGGAGAAAATGGTAGTCTCCTATCTGGGGATCACAGAAGGCGTTATGACATCCAGTGTGGTGTTTTATGATTTCGGTTCAGGCGGTGATGCGGAGACGGATCATGAGATCAGCAGCGAGACTTTTTCCGGGAGCGTGGTGCCGGAGGTATACTTTACAGATAATACGACGGCCGTCGCTATCGCAGATGATGGGTTTGTCGTGTTTAATGGAAGTACACCGGAAAAATCTGTGGAGATCGGGTTCGACGAGGAAATTGTGAGCACCTTCCATGATGAGGATACCATTGGTTTTTTGTTTTCTGACAGCACGGGAGAGAATCAATACCGGATGGAGCTGTACAATTACCGGGGCAAACGAAAAGTGTCCGCAGGCATTGACGCGGATTTTGATGAGATCAAGATTCAGAATGATCAGATTCTGATGTATACCTCTTCGTCCTGCAGCGCCTTTACGAAGAACGGCAGACTGCGGTATTCTTCCGCGTATGAGAAGGAAATCGTGGACATTTTCTATTTCTCTGAATTTCGCCGTTACCTGATCATTACTTCGGACAGTTTTGACCGGATTCGGATCTGCTGACGGAGAGGAAATCTGAATGGCTGGTGTTTTGGACTGTCACGGTTGATGACAGAATGGAGATTTTATGAATGTGCTTGAAATCATTATAATAGTAGTGTTTGGTGTGCTGGCGATCTCGGGCCTTCGCAGAGGATTTGTCAGAAAGCTTGCGTCCATGCTCTCTCTGGCGCTTTCTGTTATGCTGGTTTCGGCGGTTTTGCCGTATGTAACAGATTTCCTTAAAGATAATACGCCGGTCTATGATTATATTGTTGAGCAATGTGAGCAGACCGCTGCTGAGCAGATATCCGGTCTCTGGACATCTTCCGGAACAGATACGGAAGGAGAGTCGCTGGAAGATCTGACGCGGGAAGAAGCGAAAGCTCTGATGGAGCAATATGGCTATGGCGAGTACGCGTCTGTGGTAGATACGCTCAGCGATGAAGAATTTGCGCAGTACAAGGAACAGTATCTCCAGCAGTATGTTTCTGATCTGCTCTCGGGAAACGTGTCCGACAGCGGCGGTACGCTGACACTGGATGAAAACGTACAGAATGAAGTGATTGACAGTCTGCCCCTTCCTGAAGTGATTAAAAACATGTTGATCAGTCACAACAATGCGGACGGCTATGCAAGCCTTGCTGTGTCAAATTTTCAGGATTATATTGTAGAATCTCTGGCTACCCTGATTTTAAACGCACTGTCATTTCTGATCGCGGTGATACTTGTCCAGATCGTTTTACGGATTCTGATTATGGTGCTGGATATCCTGGCGCATTTCCCGGTCGTTGGTCTCGTGAATCGCGTGGCAGGGCTTGCGCTCGGACTTCTCGAAGCGTTGTTTTTGCTGTGGATCTTTTTCCTGATTCTGACTATACTGCAGGCGACTGAAGTGGGAGCGGTTTTACTCTCGATGGTAGAAGAGAGCAGCCTGCTCACCTGGCTGTATGAGTCGAATCTGTTTTTGAGAATCGTATTATGGGCTTCCGCGCTGTTTTCGTAAAGAATTCATAGATAAAAATATTATGAGAAGAAAAAAGAATAGAGAAAAAGGAGGTACGGGCATGGAAAAAATGAATCTTGCCATTATGGGGGCTGGGAGGATTGCGACGACGATGGCGGATACGGTTTCACGAATGGATGAGGTGAATCTGTATGCGATCGCCTCCCGGGATGGCGGACGCGCAAAAGCATTTGCCGAAAAATATGGGGTGGAGAAATCCTATGGCAGTTATGAGGAAATGCTGCGGGACGATCAGGTGGACCTGGTCTATATCGCGACGCCGCATTCCCATCACTGCGCACACGCAAAGCTCTGTATCGAACATGGAAAGCCGGTGCTCTGTGAGAAAGCTTTTACGAGAACCGCTGCAGAGGCAAGGGAAGTGCTGGAGCTTGCCCATGAGAAGGGTGTTTTTATCACAGAGGCAATGTGGACACGCTACACGCCGCAGTCGATGAAGCTTCGGGAATTACTGTTTGGGGATACGGTTTCTCTTTGGGAGACTTCGACACCGGGATGCAGGACGGAAGCTTCGCTTTGTGATGGGAAAGGTGACTTTGCTAAAGCAGTCGTAGCGGGCGGGAATCGTCCGGGCGGCGGAAGGATCGGAACAATCGTGGGCCTGAGTGCAAATCTTGGCTATTCGCTTCTTGACAAGGAGCGTATGGTGCGCCCGGATCTGGCCGGCGGCGCACTTCTTGACCTTGGCGTTTATACTTTAAACTTTGCGACCTGGGTACTCGGCGATGACGTGCAGAGCCTTTCGACTTCCATGGTGCTCCATGAGACCGGCGTAGACAAGTCGGAATTTGTTAACCTTGTGTATCCGAACGGAACGATCGCAGGGCTGTTCAACACGATGGACGCTGTCTCAGATCGAAGAGGAATCGTTTTCGGGACAGAAGGCCGTCTGGAAGTGGAAAATACAAACAATTATGAGGAGATTCGTATCTACAATAACGACTATGAGCTGATTGAGACCATTCCGCAGCCGAAGCAGATCACAGGATATGAGTATGAAGTGCTTGCCTGCAAACGTGCGCTGGAAGCCGGAAAGCTGGAGTGTGAGGAGATGCCGCATGCGCATACACTTCGTGTGATGGAGCTTCTGGACGAAATCCAGAGAAAGTGGAGCCAGAGGGGTTGAAGAGGTAAGAAAAATGCAAACGCAGGCAGAATTAAGAAGGCAGTTAAGAGAAATCGATCACAAAGGCTATAAAGCATATAAAATTCTGGAAGGGGAATATGATTTCGGCGCGTATCACCTGGCGATCGATCATGTGCAGGGAGATCCCTTCGCGACTCCTTCGAGGGTGCGGATCATTTAC
>JAJBVF010000064.1 GCA_020859965.1 Clostridiales bacterium | reverse complement strand
CCATGGGAAAGCGCGTCGACGGATCCGAGTTTGACGTGGCAAAGCGGACGACGGCTGCGACAAAGCTTTTAGACGGAGACGCCGTGATCTGTGCCGGGCTGGCTGAGGATGAGGACACCTTTGTCATGCAGTCGGAGAAAAACTACTTCCTCCGCGTGACAGTCGGAGACATTCCGGAGAAAAAGAAAGGTGCGGTCGGCGTGCGCGGCATGCGCCTAAACAAGGGAGATTTCCTTGCGGGGGCTTGGATCTTAAAGCAGGATGCGAATCCGGTCGTGGAGGTCCGTGACCGGGAGATCGCGTTAAACCGTCTGCATATCGGGAACCGCGACACCAAGGGAGTGAAGCGATGACGGAAAAACAAAACGTCAGAGATCATTATAAACAGTTGAGAAATGAGATGAGCCAGGGACAGGTGGAGACCCTGTCCTTAAAAATTTGCGAACATCTCATTTCCAGCGATCTGTTTTTACAGGCGGAATATCTCTACGCCTATGCTCCACTCGGCAATGAGGTAGATATTCGGCCAGTTGTGGAAGCTGCCTGGCAGCAGGGGAAACAGGTCGCCTTTCCGAAGGTATTCGGGGAGGAAATGCGCTATTTTGAAGTGACATCTTTCTCCCAGCTTAAGGAAGGGACGTTCCATGTGATGGAACCCGAGGAGAGCGCAGGGGCTGCCCCGGTCGACTGGCGCGGTGAGAGAGGACTGCTCGTGCTCGTGCCGGGCGTGGCGTTTGACCGGAAGGGAAACCGGATGGGCTATGGAAAAGGATATTATGACAGGCATTTCGCAGACTTAGACACTTCACAGGGGGAGTCTTTTACAGGTGTCGCTTACGAGCTGCAGATTGCAGAGCGGCTTCCGACAGAAGATTTTGATCTTTCAGTAACGAGTCTCGTGACAGAATTAGGAATGAAAAAAGATCTTTAGTGTCATAACAGTTGAGACGTAAAAAACGGGGTCAGACAAAAGTCTGGCCCCGCCTTCGCGTTAGTGCTTACGTATTTGCACCTTCTTTACTGCGGATAGAATCCGGAGGTGCCTTCTTCAAGGTTGATCATGATGTTCTTCTTCTGGCTGTATGCATCCAGGATCTCCTCATCACACTCACGGCCGATGCCGGACTGTTTGTATCCGCCAAACGGTGCACCCTCGGGGATCTGGTTGTAAGTGTTGACCCACACACGGCCGGTCTCGATCGCGCTCGCAACACGCAGCCCGCGGTTGATATTCGTAGTCCAGACAGCTCCGCCAAGTCCATATACGGAATCGTTAGCCATGGCGACGACTTCGTCTTCCGTCTTAAACTTCATGACGACTGCCACAGGTCCGAAGATCTCTTCCTGTGCGCAGCAATCTGTGTTTTGAAGTCCTGTGATCAGCGTCGGGCGAATGAAGAAGCCCTTGTCGCATCCGTTCTCGGTGTAGCGCTCGCCGCCGCAGGCGATCGTCGCGCCGTCCTTCTTGGCGATGTCGATATAGGACAGGATCTTGTTGCCCTGTGTCTCATTGATCTGACAACTCATCTGAGTGTTCATATCCATGGGATCGCCGATGTTGATCTTATTGAATGCCGCCACTGCCTTCTCGAGGAATTCATCATAGATGCCTTCCTGTACAAATATACGGGAACCGGCACAGCACACCTGACCCTGATTGAACAGGATGCCGAGCTGAATGCCGTCTACCGCGCTGTCGATATCACAGTCATCAAAGATAATATTGGCGCTCTTGCCGCCGAGCTCTAAGGTTGCCGGGATCAGCTTGTCTGCCGCGGCTAATGCGATGTTTTTGCCGACCTCTGTGGAGCCGGTGAATGCAAGCTTGGAAAGATCCGGATGATCTAAGAGATACTGTCCTGTGCCGCTTCCGGAACCGGTGACGAGGTTTAAGACGCCTGCCGGGAGCAGGTCTCCAATGAGATCTGTGAACTCAAGTACGCTTAAGGACGTCTCCGAAGAGGGCTTAAACACAATGCAGTCGCCTGCTGCGATCGCCGGCGCCATCTTCCATGCTGCCATCAAGATCGGGAAATTCCAGGGCACGATCTGTCCTACTACGCCGATGGGCTCACGCAGGACCAGGCTCATGAATCTGCCTTCCAGAATCGTTGCAACACCGTTGTCGGTCTTGAGCAGACTTGCATAGTAGCGGAAGTGACGGATCGAGTACGGAAGGTCGATCGCCATTGTCTCACGGATCGGTTTGCCGTTGTCCATGCTCTCGACTTTTGCCAGCCACTCCAGATTCTCCTCCATCCGGTCTGCGATCTTGTTTAAGATGTCAACGCGCTCCTCTTTTGAGGTAGCCTTCCATGCCGGAAATGCCTTCCATCCGGCCTGCACGGCGGCATCCACATCCTCTTTCGTCGCGTTCGCGCACTTTGCGAGGCTCTCGCCGGTTGCGGGGTTAGTAGCGGTGAACGTCGCTCCGTCCGATGCCGGACGCCACTGACCGTCCACATAAATGCCATAACTTTCTTTCAGATTTGCCATTAAAAAATCCTCCTTCAAAAAATATTATACAAAACACTAATTATATTATCACTTACCAATGGACAACCTGTCAAGAATTGTTAACCATTTAACGAAATAATGGGCAAAAAAGATAACGCGTTACAAATGTATTGTGCGAAAGTTCGCTGCAGCAAAAAGTCCGTTGCACAAAATGCCATTCATATGGTATATTCGGAACATGATGAATTACGAACAGGCGATGGCCTTTTTGGAAAAAACAAAACAGCTCGGCAGTCAGCTGGGAATGGAGCGCATCGAGAAGCTGATGCATGAGCTTAATGATCTGCAGGATAAAATCCCGGTGATCCACATCGGAGGAACGAACGGCAAGGGGTCGGTCGGAGCCATGCTCTCCTCCGTTCTTGCCGAGGCCGGATACCGGGTGGGATGGTTTAATACGCCCGATGTCTTCTCCTACGAGGAGGAGTGGAGGATCGACGGAGAGCCGATCGCCTGCGGGCGGCTGGCCCAGGTCCTCAGCCGGGTCAAGGATGCCTGTGACCGGCTTACGAAGCAGGGATTGCCCCACCCGACAAGATTTGAAGTGGAGACGGCTGCGGCCTTTGTCTGGTTTTCGGAGGAGGACTGCGATATCATTCTGCTTGAAGTCGGTATGGGCGGCGAGGGGGATGCCACAAACGTGGTCCGCAGGCCGCTTGTCACGGTGCTGACCTCCATTGGCATGGATCACACGCAGTTTCTTGGGGACACGCTCCCCGAGATCGCCCGGGTAAAGGCGGGCATCATAAAGCCCGGCACTCCGGTGGTGAGTGTCAGACAGGCCCCGGAAGTGATGGACGTGATCCGAGAGCGGTGCGAGAGCGCAGGGGCTCCGCTTTTTATATCCGAAGGAGAATCGTCGCCGAGACTCCATTACAGTAATGGAGAGCTTACGTTTATCCGGAACGGGGAAGAGATCACGCTCGGACTGCGCGGGCTGTTCCAGATCGAGAACGCGGAATGCGCTCTTAAAGTTTTGGAGGTGTTAAGCGGTCAGGACGCCTCAGACAGGCAGAGATTTGAGATCTCCGACGATGCCATCTCCCGCGGTATGGCTACGGTGCGCTGGCCGGGGCGCTACGAGCGGATCGATAAGACAGGGGACCGGGACGGATCAGGCCCTGTGATCCTCTTGGACGGGGCGCACAATGAAAGTGCGGCCATCCGCCTTCGGGAGTCGCTGGATAGAGATTTCCCAAACCGGCGGATCCTCTATATCATGGGTGTTCTGGCGGATAAGGACCACAGCGCGATGGCCAAGGCCATGTTCCGGCCGGGAGATCTCGTATACACAGTGACGCCGTCTGACCCGCGGGCTTTGCCGGCAAAGGACTTAGCCGGAAAACTGCGGGAGAAAAATATAGACGCCGTGCCGTGTGAAAGTATGCGGGACGCAGCAGCATGCGCCCGGGCTGAAGCGGGGGCAGACGACGTGATCCTGGCCTTTGGATCGCTCTCTTATCTAAGAGAGGTCCGGGAGGCGTTCCGCAAAAAATACCGGTATATCCTGTGGGATATGGACGGGACCATAGTCGATACCTACGAAGGCGTATCAAGATCCTTAAAGCCCGCTCTCGAGCGGTATGGGATAAATACAGAGAAGATGGACTATTACAACTTTATCGGGCCGCCGCTTCGGGTATCCCTTCCGAAGTATGCCGGCGTACCCAAAGAGCATTTAGAAGAGGTGATCGACGTCTTCCATGAGCGGTACCAGACAATCGGTGTATACGAGTGCTCCCTGTTCCCGGGCGTAAGAGAGGCGTTTATTGCCCTTCACGACGCCGGATATATCCAGATGATCGCATCCTCCAAGCCGGAGGAGCAGTGTAAGGGGATCCTTAAGAAGTTTGAACTTGCAGATCTCTTAGACGACGTGGTCGGAGCCAGCCTTGACGGCAGGATCGATACGAAGATGGAAGTGCTTGAGGAGGCGTTTCGTCGTATCGGTGAGGCAGACCCGCAGTTTAGGAAAGATGAGGTCGTGCTGATCGGTGATACCAAATACGATGCGGACGGAGCAGTCGAAGCGGGCATCGACTGCATCGGGGTAGCCTACGGATTTGGCGGAAAAGAAGAGCTTAAAGAGCACGGCGCAGCGGTCATTTTTGACGACCTGGATGCCCTGACGGAAGAATTTTTAAATTTGCACTGCAGTTAAATTGTGCGTATGAGCTGATTTGGAGAAGAAAACTAGCCAAAAAGTCTGACAATATAAGAAAATAATAAATATAGTCAAATATTCTGACAATTCACGAAAATATTTTGCTTTACAAACCGCCGGATCCGGTGTATAGTAAGGTTCGATGAGTCAAAGGGGACTCTTTCCGAGAGGAAGGTGTCTCTATTTTTTTGCCTAATACATACATTGATTATCATAAAAATATTTTTCAAAGAGAGGATGCGTTATGGAAGATCTTCGAGTAAACCAGGGATTATATGACCCGCGCTTTGAGCACGACAGCTGCGGCATCGGCGCTGTCGTGAACATCAAAGGGGAAAAGACGCACGATACAGTTGAAAACGCCTTAAAGATCGTAGAGAACTTAAAGCACCGGGCCGGGAAGGATGCCGAGGGCAAGACCGGAGACGGCGTCGGCATGCTGCTCCAGATCTCGCACAAGTTCTTTCACAAGGTCATGGCCGCCGAGGGCATAGAGCTCGGGGAAGAGCGGGACTACGGCATCGGCATGTTCTTCTTTCCGCAGGGAGAGCTCCTTCGCGCACAGGCGAAGAAGATGTTTGAGGTCATAAGCGAGAGAGAGGGCTTAGAGATCCTCGCCTGGAGAGAGGTCCCTATAAACCCCTCCGTTATCGGCAAGAAGGCCTTGGACTGCATGCCCTGCATTGAGCAGGTGTTTATCAAACGCCCGGACGGCGTGGAGCGGGGACTCGACTTTGACCGCAGGCTCTATGTGGCCCGCCGGATCTTTGAACAGTCCAACGACAACACTTACGTGGTGTCTCTCTCCAGCCGGACGATCGTCTACAAGGGTATGTTCCTCGTGGACGAGCTGCGGCGATTCTTTGACGATCTGCAGGATAAGGACTACGAGAGTGCCATTGCGACGGTGCACTCCCGTTTTTCCACGAACACGAATCCCAGCTGGGAGCGGGCCCACCCGATTTGTTTTTTTGTTGAGAACTGCGAGATCAAAACGATCAAGGGC
>JAJBVF010000421.1 GCA_020859965.1 Clostridiales bacterium | reverse complement strand
GGTTACTCTGTCAGAATGCCTATATATAGATAAATAGGGCTCTCTCTCTCTCTCTCTCTCTCTCTCTCTTTCTCTCTTATACTATAGTAACTTAGTAACTTAGTAACTTTATACTTATCTTGTTGAATTTATTGAATTTTTTTGGTTACCATAAGGTTACCAAGTTACTATTCTAATTATTTCAGGGGGTTAAGAGAGCCAAAGTTAAGAGTTAAGATATGAGCCAAGGGAAGAGAGGCCGCGGGTTTCTCTTTTCCCTTGGCTTTTCCCAAAAAAACACTTGACGCCTTGCCCAAAATAGACTATATATAACTCAACAATAGGAGGCTCTGCGGAGCGTTTCCCTTTGGCTCCCTTCAAAAAGTCCTTGACAAATTGCTCAAACTGATATATATATAACTTAACAATAGGGGGTTGTCATGAAGAATAAGAATTTTAATAGCGAGCTTTACGAAGGCGTTAAGTCCGGTCTTGTACGAGTTGCCTATCCGGACGCAGTGAACAACAATTATTATATTCCGGTACCGTTTTCTGACGGTGAGAGGGCAAAAGGTCGCGCCAGGCTCCAGTTTATCGTCGACGAAGTTTCGCCCGATTTTAATTGGCCGGACATGGGCACCAAGAAGTGCCGCGAAGAGAACACGGTACATATTGAGCTCCGGAACCCTGCGTCCAAGAAGACAGGGAAGGCCAAGAAGTCGATTCTGCTCTAGCTATACCATAAGCCAAGGGGGGGGGCTTTCTTCCCTTGGCTTATCTTAAGACAAACATTAAAATTGCGGATTTGGAGGAGTTATGTGTCAGCACAGTTACGAGTACGAAGGTCATCGCTCTTTTGGTGATAATATTCCCGGGTACGCCCAAGGCGCTTACTTTCCTGGTGATGAGCCTGGAACGCGCTGCGAATTAACCGGCGAGGCTTGCGGAAATCCCTATAACGATTCACCGACTAAATGCTCGGCCATGGAACCTACGGATTGGCCGTGTCCAGTTTGCACACCAGATGGCTGGGATGTAAACCTGTTCCACGACAAGCGCGATGACACCTATTTTTGTCCGGATTGCGAAAAAAAATACACGCTCTCTGAGCTGCCGTGCGAATATCGCCGCGAGTTTAGTGTGCTCCTTGACGATTATAATGTTTTACTTGACGCACGTCGTGAACTGGAGGCTGAGGTAAAGAGGCTGTGGAAAGTAATTGTGAATATTTCTGCTATATCAACAAATATTGTAAAGGATAGCCAGGGAAAGTACGGAGGCGGCCTTTTCGTCCCTGACGCGGCAAAACAAGAAGCTGTGGATTAGCGTGGGCACAAGCCAAGGGAGGAGAGCCGGATCTTTCTTCCCTTGGCTTTTTGCGGAGGAGCAGCAATTAATTTTGCAATTAAGAGGTAGTATTATGGCTGACGAAATTCGCGCCTTTTGGGATTATGATGAGAGCCGGACCTTTTGGCATAGAGATGGCGTATATCAATACTGCATTATGAGGCGGGTACAGGATCGGGCGTCGGAAGGTTATTTTGTGCAAAGAACTTTTGCATCGCGTACAGAAGTGGTGGAATCAATATTGCATGACGACGGCGAATGGTATGATCCAATATTTCCACCCACAGGTGCAACGCGTAAATTTATGAGCCTCGAGGGCGCGCAGGCAGTGATTGACCAAGACGCAAAGTTACTTGGCGTGTTCGACCATGAAGTTTCGCGCACAAGGGCCATATAAGCGCCGTTTTTAGATGCCCAGCTATGCTAGCCTATTTTTTTACCTTCCGGCGATTCTAGGGGGGTTTCTGTGCGAAATTCGCCCTCTGGGCAAGCAATCCCTAGAGGGCGGATCGGCACGCCGCGCGACTTTGGAGGACCACCAGCTCGGCCTGCGGATCGGCACGCCGCGCGGGTTTTTCTTCCCTTGGCTTGTTAAAGGAGGATTGGCCATGAATAAAGATATCACGCCCGAACAAATAGCGCATACCCGCCGGATGATGCTTAAATGCCCGGTCTGGGGGTGGCTACATTGCTGGCATTGCTCGCGTTGCGTTGATGCTAACCGGTGTGCGGTTTGGCATGCGAAACGATCATATGTGATATTTTTTAGAGATAGTGAAAGGCCGCGTAGCCTTAATATCGCGGAGGAATTGATGGCGTTAAAGAGAAAAAAAGTGATTGACGCGCCGCGCGGTTTATGCTAGATATTTTTTTGTAGGTCACGCCGCGAAATAGATAGTAACGCCCGTAGGGGCTAGCTATAGGAGTCCCGCCTAGGTATAGCGTGACCGCCCAGGTGGGACTCCTTTTTTAGGGAGGAAAGCTGTGGCTAATCGTTCTCCACTTCGCTGGATGGGCGGCAAATCAAAGATCGCCAAATGGATAGTATCACATTTCCCGGAGCGGCGAATATGCTACGTCGAGCCATTTTGTGGGGCTTGCCATGTACTTTTTGCGAAATCGGCCTTGCCAAAAGAGAGCGAGGTTATTAACGACAAAGACGGTGACCTCATCAATCTTTTCCGTGTTTTTAGATATCATCCCGAATATTTGCAGCAGGAGATGGCATATCTTTTGCATTCCAGGGAGGAATTTTGTCATGCCCGTGAGTATTTAGGCGTGACGGATATTCAGCGTGCCGCCAATTTTCTGATGATTATACGCAACTGTTTTGGAGGTATTTTACGGGATACTCCTTCCTTTGGCTATGCTATTGTGCACAGGTATCATAATGGCCTTCCCTTATTTAAAATCAAAAATATTAT
The DNA here is from genome assembly GCA_020859965.1 of Clostridiales bacterium. Lineage (GTDB taxonomy): Bacteria > Bacillota > Clostridia > Lachnospirales > Lachnospiraceae > Choladousia. The sequence continues at coordinate 2,964 of JAJBVF010000421.1, read as the reverse complement.
AACCGCTTTTCGTGAGCGGCTTGACAATGTCGTCATCGAAAACCTTGATTTTGCCGACGTCATCAGACGATACGATTCGCCGGATACGTTGTTTTATTGCGATCCACCGTATATCGACACACAACAATATCGCTTGCAGTTTACTATTGATGACCACCGGCGTCTTGTCGACTGTTTGTCACAAATCAAAGGCATGGCTTTGGTTAGCCTTAACGATTGCCCTGAGGCGCGCGAGCTTTACGATGGGTGGAATGGTAAAACAAAAGATGTGCGATATTCCATTAGTAGGACAAAAGCCGATAGTGCGTCTTTGCGTCGGGAGCTTCTTTTTTTAAACAATGCGGCTACGGAACGGCTTAAGGAAAATATGCAAAGTATTTTGGAAGAAGAGTCATAAAGTTTACCTGCGGGCGGCACTCTGCATGTCAAATAATTTCGGAGATTATCAATGAGCGGCAAGACGAAATTTGATTTTGGCGACGGCAAAGGCGCGGTCCCTGCCCATAGGCATATTAATCCCGACGGCACCGAGGGTGGCTGGGTTGCTGATACTGCATACGTCGGGGCGGATGCGTGGGTGTTTAAGGCCGCGCAAGTCTTTGGCGGCGCGGCTGTGCGCGATCACGCGACAATATCTGGCAGCGCCAAAGTGTACGACAACGCTGAGGTGTCAGGCGGTGCCAAAGTATACGGCCACGCGCAGGTATTCGGCGACGCGATGGTGTCAGATTACGCCAAAGTATTCGACAATGCGCAGGTGTCTGGCGACGCGACTCTGACCGGCTTATCCATGGTTGGCGGTGACATGATTGTGACCGCCAATACGTAGGCCATCCTGTAACCCATAGGAGGAGCGCATGTATCTAACTGTCGCAGGAGTCACCCGCGACTCGATAGTTGATGGACCCGGTATGCGACTTGTGGTCTTCGTACAGGGCTGCAAGATTAAGTGCCCGCGTTGCCACAATCCTAAGACCTGGGATTTTAACGGCGGCTATATAATTTCACTTGACGATATTATGAGCATGTATCGTCCGCAATATCAAGGAGTTACTATATCAGGCGGCGAGCCGTTTGATCAGGATGAGGGGCAGACTGCCGCCCTTCTTTCCTTGGCTTCTTCTATTCATGCCCGCGGCGGAGATACCTGGGCGTACAGCGGCCACTATCTCGAGTTTTTGCAGGCGAAAAAACACCCCTTGCTAGAATGCATTGATGCCCTTGTAGACGGGTCGTTTGCCTGGTCGCTCAGGGACTTGAGTTTAAAATACCGTAACTCATCGAATCAACGAATTTGGATTAAAATCCCCGAGGGGGAGTGGAAGAATGCAACAGAACAATATGACAGAAACTCTTTATAATCTCATTTTCGGGAATCCCGACGCTCGGCGCGAAAATGCGAATGTCAATGCCGATACGCAAAACGGTGCTTTATTTTTACTTGGTACTGAAGCTGGCAAGGCCTTGGCTCTCCAAAAACTTCTTCCTGCCGATATAGCCGATGCGCATGCGTCTGGCGACATACATATCCATGATCTGCCCTTTTACGGGCTCTCGTTTAATTGTATCCAGCATGATTTGCGCAAATTGTTTTCCAAGGCCTTTAAAATCGATACTTGTTCAATCCGCCAGCCACAATCCGTGGAAAGCATGGGCGCGCTTTTGGCATTCGTACTCCAGACGGCTCAAGGCGAATGTTTTGGCGGCCAGGGTGTGCCGGATTAAGATTTTGTTATGGCCGAGGGGGTCCGCAAGACCTTTCGCCAGGAGTTCGAGTCCGAATTGAACAATCTCCCTCTACCCTCTGATATCCAGGAGATGCGAAATCGGTCGTTGGATGTTTCGTGGAAAAAAACTGAACTCAGAACCTTTAAAACCGCTGAAGCTCTTGTCCATAATTTAAATAGTCTTCGCGCACGCGCTGGCGGGCAGCTGACTTTTTCAAATCTCAACTATGGTCTTGACACATCCGCCGAGGGCCACATGGCAACGCGCTGTCTTTTGAAAACAACAATGGCGGGGTTGGGAGATGGAGCTACCCCCATTTTCCCAGTTCAGATGTTTCTTGTCAAAGAGGGAGTTAACTATAACCCAGGCGATCCAAATTACGACCTTTTCCAGCTGGCTATGGAGTGCTCAGCGAAACGTATGTGGCCAAATTTCATTTTTCTCGATGCGCCGTTCAATGAAGATAAAGAAGTTCGCATGTTTGGTTGCCGCACCCGCGTTATCAATAATGTCTTTGACCCTACAAACGAGGTTGCAGCTGGTCGCGGCAATCTATTTTTTACGACGATCAACCTGCCGCGTCTTGCAATCAGGGCAACCGGCGGCGGTACAACGCTAGCCCACGGCGATATCCCGTTATTTTTTGGCCTGCTTGATGACGTGATGGACCTTGGTATCCGCCAGCTGCATCACCGTTTTGATGTTCTGGCGCACAAAAGGGCCCGGAATTTTCCGTTCCTGTTCGGCGAGGGGATTTGGCTCGGCTCTGAAACGCTCGACCCCGATGACGAGATCGGCGACGTCTGGAAACACGGGACTCTTTCCCTTGGCTTTATCGGCCTCGCGGAGACCTTGACCGCGTTGACCGGTAAACACCACGGCGAATCAGATGAGGCGCAAGAGCTGGGCCTTGAAATAGTAAGCCAAATGCGCAAGCGGCTGGATTTTGAGTCCAAGCATAAGCGGATGAATTTTACGCTTTTAGCGACCCCAGCAGAGGGATGTTGTCAGAGACTACTCAAACTTGATCAGGCTCGTTATGGCAAGATTCCTGGCGTAACGGATCGGGACTATTATACTAACTCTTCCCATGTCCCTGTGTGGAGCGAAATCTCCGCGTTTGACAAAATTGCCATAGAGGCTCCGTATCATGGGCTCACGAACGCGGGCCATATCACGTATGTCGAGCTCGATGGGGATCAAAGTAAAAACCTTGAGGCGTTTGAAGGCATTGTC
>JAJBVF010000372.1 GCA_020859965.1 Clostridiales bacterium | reverse complement strand
CCATATTTATGAATATTTCGTGGCGCCTGTCTTCAAGCGTGGCCTTTTTCTGGGGTTTGACCAGAGGAGCCGGGAGAAAATCGGAGAGCCTTACAGTTGGATACGCACGGCCCGCGACCAGAGGGAGGTGAGCCAGCAGGACTTTTACAAGCACTGCCAAATCGTGCTCCAACCGACGGACACGACGGAGAACTGGCCGCGTGTCGGTTTTGAATCCATGGCCAGCGGAAGCGTGCTTGTGGTGGACAACCGTGGAGGCTGGAGGCAGATGGTGGAGCATGGCAAGACCGGATGGCTGTGCGACCATGAAAGGGATTTTATCTACTACGCCAGCAAGATGGCCTACGAACCCAACCTGAGGTCCGACATGGCCCACGCGGCGCGGGAGCGTGGACTGGAGCTTGGAGGGCTGGAAGCGTCTGTAGCCAGCTGGGAGGAAGTCTTTGACGCGGTGGAAAAACTGCCGGCTTAGAAATGGGAGGAAAAACCATGAAAAAGAAAACAAATATTGTCGTAGGCATTTGTTCATGCCATGGAACGGGAGATAAACGGAAAGCGGTAAGGTCTACCTGGCTGGCCCATCCCGCGCAGAACGTTGAATGCATGTTCTTTGTAGGAGGAAACCGGGTTCCGGAGGGGGAAGAAGAAGATACGGTGGGGCTTGATGCGCCCGATGGCTACAACGAGCTCCCCGCAAAAGTGAAATCCTTCTTTCGTTACGCGCTGGAGAATTACGAATTTGAATGGCTCTTTAAATGTGATGACGATACGTATTTGGAATTGAGCCGGTTGACCTCCTTGATAGATGAAGATTATGATCTGATTGGGGATGCGATGGTTGCGCTTCGCAATTCACCGAGCGGAGGGGCGGGCTACCTGCTGAAGCGCAGCATGGTGGAAAAGCTGGTGAATGCGCCGGGTTTTGCGGAATGCGGGGCAGAGGATGTGATCGTAGGTGAACTGGCAGGCAGGCTCGAAGGCCGCTTGAAATCCACGAAACGGCTTTACATGTCCAATGTTTATTACCCGGAACGGGATAATGACATGGTAACGGCCCACTGGTGTTCTCCCGACATCATGCAGGCCCTGTATTCGTTTAATTACAAAATTCCCTCCGCTGTGTGCGATGTTGTTCATCTTCATTGGAAAGGGGAAATGCTGTTTTATTCCAACGGGGCGTTCAGGAGACGGGATACTTCCTGCTATGGCTGGTGGAGCATTGGCTCCAAGGGTGAACTGAAGCTGAGATGGCAGATGTGGCCTATGGAGCAGCTCCTTTTGGAGGGAGAACGGTTTATCGGATCTGAAACGGAGATATTCCAGCGGCCGGACATGCCGTCCCTGGCCCGGTTATGGGCTGAACGCCGCCTTTCTTCCGGCAACGTGGAAATCATGGACCAATCTCCTCTGCTGTATATCCATTTGGGGTGCGGCACCCGGAGGTTGAATGGCTGGTTGAATCTGGACGCTCCCAATTATGATATTACCAGGCCGCTCCCGTGGAAGGACGATTCCGTAGACGCTTTTTATCTGGAGCATGTCATTGGAACAGTAACGCCTGCAGAGGCCTGCCGATTTTTCACGGAAGCCTTCCGTGCTCTAAAACCCGGAGGAATCTTACGATTAAGTTTCCGGGACGTGCGCCTGATGCGCGGGGTGATGACGCCCGCGTTCAGGCAATACATGAAGAAACAGGGGAAAGGAAATCACACTCCGGAGAATGATTTGTGTGCATTTATGGAAGTCTACAAGCAACAATCCCTGTGGTCTGCCGATTTCCTGAGTTATGTTTTGGAAGAGCTGGGGTTCCAGGTTTCCCAGCATGCTCCGGGTAATTCCCGCCATTTGCACCTTCAGTGTCTTGAAAGGCGATCCGACAGGGATGAACATCCTTTTGACCTGCTGGGCACGGTTTGCCTGGATGCCCGGAAACCGCAGAAGACTGTTACCGGTAAATTTTTATCCTTGCGTCCCGCTTCTGTTCCGGCATCTCCCGGTTACGTCACGACGCAGTTTATGCCCGGCTCGCGTACGTGCAATCATCTGTTCCAGATAGCTGCTGCCTATGCGCATGCTCTCCGGCTGGGTGTGGGATGCCGTATTCCCTGGAGATACAGTTCCGAGACCTGGGAGCTGATGACTTATCTGGGTGAGGCCTGTTCGCTGTGCCCGGACGGCGGTTATAACGATCCCGTGACATACAGGGAACCCGGATTTTCCTACCATCCCATTCCTGAAACGGTTCGCTACGGCGCCTTGAGAGGGTATTTCCAGAGTGAGCGGTATTTCAAGGATGTTGCGGAAGAAATCCGTTCCCTGTTTGCTCCTCTTATTGCTCCCGTCCAGGAGGGCGTGGCCGGCGTTCATATAAGGATGGGGGACTATCTTGACCGTACAGACATGTACCATACGCCGGATGTTCCCTTTCTTAATGAAGCTTTACGGAGGCTTTCCGGCAACATCAGTAAGCTGGTCGTCTTTTCCGATTCTCCGGAATTGGCCCGGAAATTGATGGAGGGCGTTCCGGAAGCAACGCGTTTTGAAATAGTCATGGATGAGCATGGGACGCTGGACGCCCTCCGGGAATTGACGTCCATGCAGGAACTCGTCCTTTCCTGTTCCTCCTTTTCCTGGTGGGGGGCATGGCTTGGAGACCAGCAGAGGGTTTTTATTCAAAAACAGTGGTTTACCGGAAAGATTGAGGACGAGCAGGACATTTTCTGCCCGCAATGGATTAAACTTTAACAGGTACATTTTATGAAATGTGTTTTGATTGTGTCTTCTGGGGAAAAGTCGGAGGGAGCTTCGGAATTGCACCGGATGGGTTATGAGCTGGAGCTCTATCCCTCTACCGCGGATCTTTCCCCCCTCAGGGATGCGCGGGAAGAGGAAAGTGCATCCTACCTGGGACGGTCCCCGGCGTCTGCGGAACGTTCGCACGTCCGTTCTCTGAGGGCATCTTTCATACGTCTGCTGGAGGACAGAAATTATGCTGGGAGTGACCTGATTATTTTCGGAGAAAGCGATGCCGTGCCGATGGTGGCTTCTTCCCGCTTGGAAACGGCTCTCAGGAAGGAAATGAAGGAGCATCCGGAGACGGATATTTTCCGGCTGTTCCATCATGCAGTATGGTCTCCGCAAGGGGCTCCGGGGGAATCTGATGAAATCTTGTTTGAAGATTTCAAAACGGGAAAGACGGATGCCAATACCTCCTACGTATGGGGAACGCATGCTCTCGTCATCCCTGCTGCCCGACGCCCCAGGGTGGCCCGGGTTTTTGCCGATTACCGGTTGCCGACTGATATTGCCCTGGAGGCTGCCAACAGCCATGGAGACCTCAAAATCCGTGTGGCCCGCCACAATCTGTTTTACCAGCACGAACGGACTAAGCAGAGACCCGATTGCAAAATTGCTGTTTGTCTCTCATCCTATAAGCGTCTGACGGATTTGCAGAGGCAGATTTGGTGCATGATGGATCAGAGCTATCCGAATCTTCATGTGTTCGCAGCTGTCAAGGGGATACCGGAAGGCACGTACCGCAGAACAGTGCTCCCTCTCTTTGAACATTTTATTCACGAAGGCCGTTTGACGATGCGGCTTTTCCCCAACAAGAACCAGCTATCCAATTTCTTGGACACGATAAGGGATTTGAACGTTTCCGATTACGATCTTTTCGCCAAAATTGACGACGATGATTTGTACGGAAGGGATTATTTCAAGTCAGTCAATAAATTCCATCTGCATCTTCCGCCGGAATTCAGCAGCTTTTATTGCGGGCCGGGCGAATATCTAAGCGTTCTTGGAGGGTATCCCTTCTCCGCAAACGGATTTATCGGCAGCTTTGCCCCCACCTAGGTATTGAGCCGGGATCTTCTGGAAAAATTAATAATTTGTGAGACCAATCCTCACATGATATCCCAGATCTCGCCCAGGCTCCGTCATGCCGGGTATGGATTTACGGAAGACAACTTCATGCACATGATGATGCTGGATACCGGAAGCAGCAACCGCACCCGGTATGTACAGGAAATGGCCCTGCCAATGCATCTGGCGATTCAGACCGGCAATGCTTCCGTGATGCGCGGAGGGCTGGTTCCGGGAGATTTCCGGGGCAGAAACTGGAACATTTCTACGAATCAGGTTAATGAGGAGCGTCTCATGGAAGTGCATCATCCGCAATGGCATGATATTGTCCGTGTCTTTGGGAACAGGGCGCGCCGTTTTGAACGGGACGACGAAGCGGACGTCCTCTCCGTCACTGATGAGAAAATAACTCTCAAGTGGGATTGCTGGGGCGTGGAGGCGTTTAAAAAGATGGAGGATGGAACCTTCTATTTGTCGAGCGGCGGCAGACAGGAGGAACCTTTTTCTCCCCGGAAAAAAGTGGCTGTCCTGTTTATAGCCACGGGGCGTTATATGACGTTCTGGGAGGAGTTTTATGCGGCCTCCAAACAATATTTCCTGACAGGGCATGATGTGCATTATTTTCTGTTCACGGATCATCCGGAAGTGGAAACCGGCGATGACGTGACTCTTGTCCGCAAGCCGTTTTATCCGTGGCCCATGGAAACCTTGAGAAGGTTTGAGACTTTTTTAACCGTTCGGGAGGAATTGCAGCAATATGACTACATTTATTTCATGAATGGAACTTTGCTTCCCGTAGGGCCTGTCGGTCAGGAAATTTTCCCGATGAACCGGCAGGGTCTCATGGTGACGCTTCATCCGGGGTACTACCAACGCCCCCGTTCCACTTACCCCTACGAAAAAAATGGAATGTCCCGGGCGCGGGTGCTCCATTCCGAAGGAGAATATTATGTCGCCGGAGGCTTTAACGGGGGAAGGGCTGAAGACTATCTCCGCATGTGCCGGGAGTTGGCGGATGCCGTCAGGCGGGATCTTGAGGACGGTGTCATTGCCGTTTGGCACGATGAAAGCCACCTCAATAAATATGTGATTGGCCGGCATCCCCTTGTTTTATCTCCTGAATATTTATTCCCTGAAACATTGGACTTTAATCAAAAAAATCTCATGGCGATCAAACCGAAAGTAAAAATGATCGTAAAGGATAAATCTCTTCAAAAACACGGAGGTCACGCATGGTTGAGGCAACAGATATAAATTCCCGGCAGGTCAAACGTGCCGCTTTTGCGGACTTCTGGCCGGGATTTGATCCACATGATAATATTCTGTCCGCGGTTTTGACGGAAAGACTGGGCATGACCGTTGTGGATGACCAGGATCAGGCGGATTTTTTAATCTACTCCGTTTTTGGAGAAAAACATCAGAACTTTAAGGGGATTCGAGTTTTTTATACGGGGGAATCCGTCAAACCGCGTTGGGATGAGTGCGATTATGCCATTTCATTCATGAAGGGAGATATTCCTTATCCCGAATGTCATTTGAGGATGCCCTGCTGGATGAACAATGGCCCTGTCAGAAGAACGGGAAAAATAGAACAATACTCCAAAGACAGAAAATCCCTTCTGTCCAGGCATACCCGATTTTGCAGCTTTGTGTATTCCAATGGGAATGCTCCGGAAAGAATTCATTTCCTGCGCCTGCTTTCCCGGTACAAGCATGTAGATTGCGGCGGGATGGTCATGAACAACATGGGCTCCTGCGTTCGGGATAAAATAGCTTTCTGCTCCTCCTGCAAATTCACGATTGCCTTTGAAAACTATCCGGCTGCTGGTTACGTGACTGAAAAACTGTTTGATTCTCTTGCCGCTCTTTCCCTTCC
>JAJBVF010000200.1 GCA_020859965.1 Clostridiales bacterium | reverse complement strand
TGTAACTATCAACCAGTAGTCCTTATCGACTACACCATTATTATACTAGGAGGAATAATAATGGGGGATATAATAAAACGAAGGAAGGGCCTTTGGCGGAGAGTGCTTTTTGTCTGTATGATGTTTTGCGGTTTGTGCATGATGGGAAGTGTTTCAGCAGATGCTGCCGCTTATGTGAGCGCTTCGGAGACAACGGTGAGCATCACTTCCGAACAGAAGGGCTGGGTAAACCAGAATGGAAGCTGGTATTATTACGATGCTAATGGCCGGCTCCGCTGCGGCTCGATCCGATATAAAGGGAAGTATTATTACAGTGCAAAAGACGGAAAGCGCGTGACCGGCATTGTGATACGAAATGGCATCCGTTATTATTATTCTACGCAGAAGGGCTATCTTTTATATAATACCTGGGTCACTGTAAAAAAGGGGAAAAAATATTATGTCGATGCATCCGGGCATATTCTCACCAGTGAGTGGCTGACTCAGAATGGAAAAACCTGGTATTTCAACGCGAAATCGAAAATGGTGACCGGCCTGAAGACCATTAACGGCAGCCGTTATTATTTTGACTCGGATGGCGTGATGTACAGCGCGAAGTGGCTGACGAAGGATGGAAAGAAATATTATTTCCGGAAGACGGGCAAGGCTGTTACCAGTGGCTGGCTGACGAAATCGGGCAAAAAATACTATTTTGACTCGAAATCTGTGATGGTGACCGGCTGGCAGAAGATTGGTTCCTGCTATTACCATTTTAATTCAAAGGGCGTTTTGTCGGTGAACAAGTGGGTCGGCATTTATTATGTGAATGAAAAAGGCCAGCGTACGACGACAACGCGGGGAGTCACTAAGTCTAATGCGGCGAAGACAAGTTATACCTATAAAAGTACGACTCTGAAGATACAGCTGGATCGGAAGACCTGGCATTACTCGGATGCTGATATACCCTACTGGATCGCTCAGGTGAAGATTTCCGATTCCAGCCAGCTGAAATCGGCGCTTTCTAACGGGACATATGGAGGTACGCGGCAGACCACATCCAGCGCAGTCTCTTCGAATGGCGGGATTATCGGGATCAATGGAAGCGGATTCAGCTACTCGACCGGTACGCCGTTTCCAGACAGCATGTGTATTAAAAACGGTGTAGTGTATGCGGACCATATGACCGGTGATAATATCATGGCCGTGAAGTGGGACGGGACGATGTATGCGGTTCCAATGGGGCAGACGGCAGCAGATCTTCTTGAAGCCGGTGTGAAGGATACTTTCGTATTTGGACCTGTATTGCTCTCCGGAGGCAAGACGGTTTATACAACACAGGCGACAGCTTCAGAGGTGCAGAAACGTTATCCGCGTACGGTCGTTGGCATGATAAGCAAGAAGAAGTATATTCTGCTTGTTACGGATACGGGTACTTATGATGGCCTGGATGGAGCGGCGCTGGTCAGTATTCTTAAGTCCTATGGCTGCAAATTTGCCTACAATCTGGATGGCGGCGGATCCTCTACCCTGTATTTTAACGGGCAGGTAATGAATAATCTGATCAGCAATTATGAGCGCCCCGTTGCGGATTATCTGTATTTTACGCGCTAGGGCATGATACATCGCGAAAGGACAGAAGATGACGCACGAACAGCTATGGGAGAAACTTGTAGAGCATCAGGGCGAGCCTTTTTTTACAGTGAAGGGGCTTCCCTTTCAATACAGAGTGAAGGGCGGAGAACTTTTTGTGGACAGACGGGGGAAGTCGATTACCCGTGCTACGATCATAAAAGCGTATGAACGGATTCAGGAAAATCCCGGAGAAATTACCGGACCAAAGAAGCTGAATGCGTTTGGAGCACCTTATATCTGGGCAATTTTTAAACAGCTTAAGATCTGCTGAACAAAAAGAATGAATGGGAGAATAACATGATAAAAGTAAAGCCGGAAATAGAGATTATTGATATGGCGGATTACACGGAAATCCTGAAAAAAATAGAGAGGATTGGGCGTGTCTGCTACAAAAGTGAGGATCGGATCAGCGAAGGATCAGCGGAAAAATTTATTGCCGGGATTCTCAAAAGAGGGCATGAATCGGTGATTGAGCATGAATCTGTGACAGTGAAAGTAATCTGTGACCGCGGAGTCAGCCACGAGATCGTGCGGCATCGGGTTGCGAGCTACAGCCAGGAAAGTACGCGCTACTGTAATTATTCTAAGGATAAATTTCAGAATCAGATATCGGTGATCGATATTGCGACCGGGTTTGCCTATGATATGAATGATCCATCGGATCAACAGAAATATGAAATCTGGAGCGCAGCCATGGAGAGTGCGGAGAAATATTATTTTAAGATGTTGGAAGCTGGCGCCTCGCCGCAGGAGGCTCGCTCGATTCTGCCGAATTCTCTGAAAACGGAACTGGTGATGACAATGAATCTGCGTGAATGGAGGCATTTTCTGAAGCTTCGTCTTGGCGGAGGCGCACATCCGCAGATCCGGGAGATTGCCGGACAGATTCTGGAGATATTTCAGAAAGAATTGCCTGCCTTTTTCCAGGATATCGCATGAAGATGAGAGTATCTGGCTGCAGGGGATGCTCAACCATATATCTGGTTAAGAGATGGCCTGCATCATACGGATAGGATTCTGAAACGTTTCTCTTGAAAAAACGGGAATGTCAGTGTATACTCGTAATAATTGTGTAAGGAATCAATTGTGTAAAGAATTAATTGTGTCAGAAACAGAGTCTGCTGTGAGATCAGGCAGATTAGCACAATCTTAGTGACCGCTCTCCGAATCTGGGCGCGTGTGCCAGATGGCTGGAGAAAAAATACGGATATGACTATACCAGAAAACTCCTGATTGATAATCCCATGGAAATCATTCAGGATGGGAGTAAGAAGCGAGGAGGATCTTCTGGATGGGGTCACGGCAATCGACAGCGAGGAAGGGGATGTCTCGGACAGTCTGCTGATAGAGCGTGTAGTATCAGATGCTGAAAATGGGACTGCGACTGTGATCTACGTGGCAAAAGACAGCGCGAATAATATAGTAAAGGTCACCAGACTGCTTGATGCAGAGAAATCAGGTGAGGAAACTCAGACGGAAGAGGAAACGGATACGGAGACGGAAACCGATGCGGCCAAGACGGAAACCGACGCTGCGAAGGAATCTGCTGATACGGCTGGAAGGAGACAAGAGACAGAAACAGAAAGAGAGACAGAAACAGAAGAGACGCTTGTGGCCGGTGCTCCGTTCATTACTTTGACCGAAGAAAAGGTGACGATTACAAAAGGCAGTACCTTTGAACCACTGGATTATGTGGCTACGATCACAGACGATTCTGACAACAAGTATACACTCTGGCGCAGAGTTCAGATAGATGGCGAGTATGATACAGATACGGTTGGTGTTTATCAACTGATATATTATGTGGTTGATACGTCCAGAAATACGTCAAATCACGAAAAACTGCAGCTGACAGTGAAGGAATAATGGATTTTTTTCAAATTTTGGATTGATAGAAATACGATTGTGTAGTATACTGAAGCTGATTTCAGAAAACAAACTATTTACAAAGTGAGGTTGAGTATTATGCCATTAGTTACAAGTACTGAGATGTTCAAAAAGGCTTATGAAGGCGGATATGCGATCGGCGCTTTCAATGTGAACAACATGGAGATCGTACAGGCAATCACAGAGGCTGCTGCTGAGCTGCATTCCCCGGTTATCCTGCAGGCATCTGCCGGTGCAAGAAAGTATGCGAATCCTACTTATCTGAAGAAGCTGGTAGAGGCTGCTGTCATTGAGTGCCCGGATATCCCGATCGTTATGCATCTGGATCACGGTGCAGATTTTGAGACCTGCAAGTCCTGCGTAGACGGCGGTTTCACTTCGGTCATGATCGATGCTTCCAAGTATCCTTTTGAGGAGAATATCGAGATCACCAAGAAGGTTGTAGAGTATGCTCATGATCACGGAGTAGTGGTAGAGGCAGAGCTGGGCAAGCTGGCTGGTATCGAGGATGATGTAAATGTATCTGCTGAGGATTCTTCCTATACACAGCCGGAAGAGGTAGAAGAGTTTGTAGGCAGGACCGGTGTGGATTCTCTGGCTATCGCTATCGGTACAAGCCATGGCGCTTTCAAGTTCACACCGGAACAGTGTACACGCAATGAAGAAGGCATTCTTCTTCCGCCTCCGCTTCGTTTTGATATTCTTGAGGAAGTATCGAAGAGACTTCCGGGCTTCCCGATCGTTTTGCACGGTGCTTCTTCTGTTCCGCAGGAATATGTGAAGATCATCAATGAGAACGGCGGAGCTATGAAGGATGCGATTGGTGTACCGGAGGATCAGCTGCGTCAGGCTGCAAGATCTGCGGTTTGCAAGATCAACATCGACTCTGACCTTCGTCTTGGTCTGACAGCTGGCTGCCGTCAGGTGTTCAACGAGCATCCGGAATATTTCGATCCGAGACAGTATCTGACTGTAGGACGTGCCAATGTAAAGGCTGTTGTTACACACAAGATCAAGACTGTGCTCGGCAGCGAGGGCAAGGCCTGAGATTTGGCGGCGGAATGGAAGAATATGTAGCTGACAGTTACCTGTTTTGCACAATTTATCTGACTTTCTCCGGTGACATTTCGTAAAAAATATGGAAATATGGTTTTTGACCGAAATTTCCACTTGATTTTTACAGAAGAATAGAGTATTTTAGTTTCAGGTGACGAGGGCGTTCCATATGATGAATATTGGAATGCCCTTCTTGCTTTATAAGGAAATCTGTTCCTGTAAGGCAAAAAGCTTTGTTTTTGGCATAAGCATCAGAAAAGAGGAGGAATTATGAGCGAATATTTTAATGTGGCAGACATTTTCGGCGAAGATGTATTCAATGAAAAAGTGATGCAGGAACGTCTTCCGAAAAAAGTCTACAAGGCCTTGAAGAAGACCATCGAGGAAGGCACCGAGCTGGATCTGGCAACAGCGGATGTCATAGCGGCAGCGATGAAGGATTGGGCGATCGAGAAAGGCGCGACTCACTATACACACTGGTTCCAGCCGCTGACCGGCGTGACTGCTGAAAAGCATGACTCATTTATCACAGCGCCGAATCCGGATGGCACGGTTCTGATGGAATTTTCCGGTAAGGAGCTGATTAAGGGCGAGCCGGATGCGTCTTCTTTCCCGTCGGGTGGTCTGAGAGCAACATTCGAGGCGAGAGGTTATACGGCATGGGACTGCACATCTCCGGCGTTTGTTCGTCATGATGCTGCGGGTGCGATTCTCTGTATACCGACCGCATTCTGTTCTTATACAGGTGAAGCACTTGACCAGAAGACACCGTTGCTCCGTTCCATGGAAGCAATTAATGCACAGTCGCTGCGTCTGTTGCGCCTGTTTGGCAATACTACATCAAAGAAAGTGACTCCTTCGGTAGGACCGGAGCAGGAGTACTTCCTGGTAGATGAGAAGAAGTTCCTTCAGAGAAAAGACCTTATTTTTACTGGCCGTACACTTTTTGGCGCAATGCCGCCGAAAGGACAGGAACTTGACGATCATTATTTCGGTACGATCCGTCAGAGAATCGCCGGCTTTATGAAGGATGTCAATAAAGAACTCTGGAAGCTTGGTGTGACAGCAAAAACGCAGCACAATGAGGTGGCTCCGGCGCAGCATGAGCTGGCTCCGATCTATGCGGAGGCAAATGTGGCGGTCGACCAGAACCAGATCGTAATGCAGACGCTGAAACGTGTAGCCTGCCAGCATGGGATGAAGTGCCTGCTGCATGAAAAGCCGTTTGCAGG
>JAJBVF010000103.1 GCA_020859965.1 Clostridiales bacterium | reverse complement strand
TCGTCACACTGTCTTTTAACAAAAATCCCAGCTTCTGCGGATCACAGTCCAGCAGTGCACCGACTCTCTTGCGGCTTGCCAGCAGACCAATCAGCACCTTTGCATCCGGATGTCCCTTCACATTGTTAAAAATCATCGCAGGGCCTTCCTGTGTCGGGCGCTGTACGGTTCCGCCCGCACCCACATGACGGTAAACGCCGGAGAGCTCCGCCATCGGTTCCACTTCCACGTCCGTCTCTACCAGCTGCCCCGGCATGCTCTTTAAAAGCTCCAGCGCCGAGCGCAGATCTGTTACTTTATTCGACATTTTCATTCCCTCCTTCTCATATTCCTCGCAGATAGTATTGCTCAAAAATCACTGCATATTTTTTCATATATATCCTGATAATTGACAAATCTGACAAATGCAATTTATCCGACCGTCAATACTCGCTCCAGCACCCGCTGCTCGCCGCACAATTCCAGTTCGATCGTCGCGGTTCCGGTGAGATTCGTGACGACGACCTTCTGACCGGCAGCCGGCTTACCCGTTTCTGCGCTATCCTCTTCTTCCCGCGTCACTTCCACCTGCAGCTTCTGTTCCTGCCAGATCAGGGTATACACCAGACGGTCCCATTCTTTCGGCAGGACCGGATCGATGCGCAGCTTTCCGCCAAGCATTCGTAATCCTCCGAATCCATAGACCACGCCCTGCCAGATACCGCCAAAGGAAGCGGTATGAATTCCTGCATCGCTTGACGTCATCACCGGGCCGAGATCGATCTTTGCTGATTTTTCAAAGAAATCGTAGGCCAGATCCATCTGCCGCATGTCCGCCGCGAGTACCGCGTGTGTGCAGAGCGACAGCGAAGAATCATGCAGCGTCCGCGCCGCGTAATACTCCCAGGTCGCCGCCTTGACTTCGTGCGGGAACAGATCTTCCAGCAGGAAAAACAGCACCAGAACGTCCGCCTGCTTGCTGACCTGAATCTGATTGATCTGCGTCAGGTTGTAGTCGCGGAACAGCCCGTTCACAAAATCCTGCGCCCGGTATTTGGAAAGGTCGATATCTTTCAGCGTCAGATAGGTCGAATCCTGCGGAAGCACACCGCACTCGTTCGGCATCGGCAAAAAGACCTTATCCACCTTCGAAGCCCACTGCTGATAGTATGCGTCCAGCTCCAGCTTTTGATTCAATACGGCAAAAAGCTCCGGCTTTTCCCTGCGCAAAAACTCATAATACTCCATCGCCTTGCGGATATTCCAGACCGCGAGATAGTTGGTAAACGCATTATCCGTCTTATGTTCCTTGTATTCATCCGGTCCGACCACGTCGCAGATGTGGTACAATCCGTCGTCCGTCACAGTCTCCGAGAATTCCGTCACTCCGGTTTCCGGATTTACATGCTCATGAATCTGACGACATTTATCCTCCAGACGGGATACCCAGAATCTGGCTGTGTCAAAGATCAGCTCGTAGCCATACTTGTCCATATAATCCTGATCGCCGGTAATCGTGTAATACTGCCACACGCCAAATGCCACATCCGCCGTGATATGCTGTTCGATAAATCCGGACCAGACCTTGATCGGCAGCCCTGTGATAATATCCACATCCTGGTATTCCGGCGTCACCTCACCATCGTCCAGCCACGCGGATTCCCAGGGGAACATCGCGCCCTGATAGCCGTTGTGGGCTGCCTTCGCGTGTGCGCCCGGCAGCGAGAAGTAACGGTATTCTTCCAGCTTTCTGGCTGCTTCCGGCTGTGTAAACGCATAGTAGGGAAGCAGGAAAATTTCCGTATCCCAGAAGCAATGGCCGCGGTATCCCTCACCGGAAAGTCCTTTCGCCCCGATGTTCATCCGGTTGTCATGCGCCGGAAGCATCAGACGCATATGATACTGGGCAAAGCGAATGGCAAACTGATCAAAAGCGGCAGGGCTCTCCGATTCATCGCCCTTTCCCTCGATCGTGATCGGCACGCGATCCCATACCTGTTCCTTCCACGCCTGCGCCGTTTCCTCAGCAAGTGTATCATAGCCTGCGTTTACCTGCTTTTTCAACTCATTCAGAGAAAATTTCTGAAGTTCTTCCACTGTCATACCCTGTGTATCCAGGTCACGGGTCGTATAAACATTGCAGTGTTTTTCGATGATCAGTGTTTCTCCCCGCTTTACCTGCATCTCATACCCACCATAGGCTCTGCGCAGCTCCATATAGATCTGCGTCGGTACATCCAGCTCAGTAAATACAGCGGTCTTTCCCTCTGGATTCCCTGCAAGGTTCTGTCCCAAATCCGCACCAGGCAGTTTACAGGTATTCTCTTCTTTTCTGATAAAGCGGTGTCCCGTATTCAGTACAAATGTAATCCCAGACTCTATAGTCTTCGGAATATACTGGATATAACGGTTTTCGTAAAAACGCTTGTCTCCATCCGTAAAATGCTGCGCTCCGGTATTTGTCACGCGGCCATCAATGCCTGACTTTATCTTTACATCAACATCCCCGGAAAGCGGAGTGATCTCCACCCGGCTGGCGAAATCATGAAGCCGTGTCAGTGATACTGTCCGCTTAAAATCGAGACGAAGTATCTCTCCCTTCGGCGAGATCCAGATCACTTCACGCGTCAGCTCCGCAGTCTGAATGTTCAGCTCTTTTGTATAATACTCGATCTGCCCCTGCTCCAGAGTAAAGCGTTCGCCATTCACCCACAGCTCAATTGCCGTCATATCCGCCGCGTTTGGCAGCTCCGTCACAGCAGTCGGGTCGCACTTATTAAAAGTACCATTGATCAGCAAATCCCGCGTCTCATTCAGATACCGTTCTTCCGCCGCGCTGCGAAGCCCCAGATAGCCATTGCCCAGCGACATGATTGCTTCTGTCTTGCCCAGATGCGCCGAATCGAAACTGTCCTCTTTCAAAATCCAGTCATTGATCTTACTGTAATCCATTCCCATAATTTTCTTCTCCTGCAGCTTTTCTGATATTCTTTCAATCGGTTTCATTCTGATTTTACCGGAAAGCCGCCGTGTGAATGTCCCTGATTTTGACGGGAAATCACCATATTTTGCATTATTTCTGTTTTAGACGGAAAATCGTCATATCTTACAGGATAACTGCTTTTGACGATATTCCGCCGTTTTGCATTCGTTTGATTATCTGCAGATGCTCTCGATCCAGTCGCACACCTCGCCCGGATAATCTGCCTCGCAGTGTGGTTTGTCCCAGACAAGCGCGTAATCGACCGGTTTCCCTGCGTTTGCAAGCTCCAACGCCAGCGTCATTCCAATCATGAAGGAAGTATCCGCGTCACTTGCACCGACACGTACCCGATAATACTTCGCCTGATCCGATTCCTCATCCGTTCCGATGAAATTCAGCGGATTGTTCAGGAATTTCTGACGCGCCAGAGCTTTATCTCCCGTGGCCAACACATAGGCCGGATCATATTTTGCGTATTCTTCCGGGAACTGCTCCTTCAGGGAAGAGATTGCATTTGCCACATCTGCACTAAAATGTACAGCCGCCTGCTCTGGAGTGCCGTATACTTCATTTTCTCCGCTCTTGCAGGAGAGAATGTCAAAGGAAGTGCAAGGCTTCATTCTGCGGCGATGGTTCAGCACGTAGGTGTCCAGATCAGAAACAGAAGCCTGCTTCCCATCCCAGGAAAGCCAGCCGCTCTTATCTTTCCCCTGCAAAGTGATCATCGGCGGCTCAAACGGCGGCGGTGTCGGTACGCCCTTTGGCGGACGGCTGAGCATATTGCCAAGAGTAGGGGGCTCCATCGGCTTATCTCCATCCGGTCCATCCACAGGCGGCTTGTTCAGCGCTACGCCCGGACCCGCGTGTCCCTGCATCAGAGCGACGTCATCCGGCTCGCCGTCTTTCTCGTCGTCTCCGCCCTGCGGCGCCATCGTCTCATACGTATAATTGCCCTTAATATAATCCTCAGATGAATATGTTTCCTGCAACTCGCCGGCATCCAGCTTTGCCAGGAACTTCGTCGCAGATTTATTGATCTCCGTCATCAGATAATCATAAGCGCTGCCGCTTCTGCCATCTTCATTCAGAACCATTGCTTCTCCGGTCTCCGGATTCTTAAGGCCAAGGCCATTGAAATACCGGATGTAGCTCCCGGAAAGCTTTTGCGACAGTGCCTCCTCGAACGGTGTCATCGTACCTGCCGGACCCGCCGGGGACGGCTCATTCTCCTTGTCCGCCTGGAACATCCACTCATAAGCCAGATCCGCATGCTCCAGATCGATGATCGGGCAGTAAATCTGCGCTGCATACACATCGTCGCGCTCATCCATGAATGCACCCGACTCTTCAAGATAGGAATCATAATTCTTATTGTTTCCGGTCACTGCAAGCAGGGAAGACATCGCGCCGCCCGCACTCCAGCCGACAGAAATGATCTTTTCCATGTCACCGGGAAGCACATCCGCATTGTGGCGCAGGAAACGGATGACCGTCTTTAAGTCTACCAGATTCGCCGGGATTTTACCACAGCGTTTTCCATCCGCATCCTTCGACTCACGTCCGCGGTTGCCGCAGGTGACATACACAAAGCCGCGCTCCAGGTACTGCGGTCCAAAGCAGCGCGGGCCGCCCAGCCACATATGCGGCATTTCCATATAGCCCGCCGAGTTGTTATTCATGATCACCGGTGCTGTCGCAGCCGTAAAGCCGTTCATGCTTCCTTCCGGATCGATCACTCCGCCTTCCTTCATGTAAGGCGCCGGTACAAAAATACTGAGGCGCTGGAATTTCGGAGTCGTCGCTTTCAAAGTATAAAGCACATCCTCCAGGCACCAGCACTGATACTTCTCGTCAAAAAACCACTGATCCTTAACATCCGCAAGTTCCAGTGTTTTGTTGATAATGGAAATTGATACAGCCATTTGTAAAACCTCCGATTTCATATTTTTCAGGTGTTACAGGTATTCTGAAACGTCATTGTATTCGTGCAACACAGCCACCCGCAGGAAATCGCCATGTAGTAGTTTCTGTTGCATGACTACAGTAAAAGTTTACATCTTTTGCTTACAGCTGTCACGTCATTCTTCGAAATGATTCATGCAATTTTTCATTTTATTTTAAATGCTGATCCAGCCATCCCCAGAGGACTTTCATATTCCAGTCGCTGGAATATTCCTTATCTTCATGATCCGCATGCGGCAGGGGAACAAATTCCACACGTCCTGCCCCAAGCTTCTGACAGATTGCATTCACAAAATTCACGCTTTGCATAAAGGGAACCAGACGATCCATGCAGCCATGCTCCACAAGCATAGGCGCCATGTTTTCACTGATATAGGTGGCCGGATTTGCTTTTGCCAGCCATTCATCCGAGAGGGTCGGCAGTGCGCCGCCCATGTAGCTGCTCTCCGCGGATTCCGGGGAATCATGGTCGGCAAAGCTCACGCCATTCGCGCGCGCCTGCTCATCCATCGGGCGAAAATCCATAGGGCCAAACTGATCCACAGCCGCTTTCACGGAACAGTCTCCTTCAAACTCTTTTCCTTCTTCACCCGGAAACTCACCATTCGGAATATTCATTCCCATGATTGCCGCAAGATTTCCTCCCGCGCTTCCGCCGAGTGCACAGATGCGATCCGGGTCAATCGAGTATTTTTTTGCATTTTTGCGAAGAAAACGAAACGCTTCCCTGCAGTCCAGAACTGCAGCCGGGAAAATCGCCTCACCGCTCAGCCGATATTCTACGGATGCGATCGCATAGCCATGGTCCAATCCTTTCAGATAAGTATCCATATGATCGTCCCGCTTATCTCCCATGCCGAATC
>JAJBVF010000319.1 GCA_020859965.1 Clostridiales bacterium | reverse complement strand
AAGCTCTTTGCACTTTTTCATCCCGGTCTTGATTTCCTCAAACAGCTGACGGATCTCCCCGCACCGATGCCCCCCGCGCTGTGCCATTCCGTTTGGGAAACGATGAATCTCTTCGGTCACAATTTTTCCGTCTTCGATTGCAGCCAAGATGTGCCGTCCGCTGGAAGCGCCGATATCTACGGCAAGATAATACTGACACATAGCCTTTCCCCATTTCTTAAGATTTATGATTTATCTGATAAAAAAACTATACCTTTTCTATTCCCTTTTTTCAATGACATGATTCGCAAAAAACTATAACCTGATTTGCAGAAAATATGCGGACGGGCTTGAAAAAAGAGGCGGGAGGCTGTACACTGGATCTATCATGATGATGCAGGGTGTTGCGTGTCGGCGGCACACGTTTTATGTCCCGATTTTTGCAGAAAATCGAGGACGCAGGGATCGACCGAAGCGGAGCGAAGATTCGAGAGCACGAAGTGCAAAGAAATCCATAGGCATCATTTACTGTAGGGACTTTTACCTCGGCATCATAATGGTTCAGGCGGCAAAAAATAAATCCAAGCCATGCTTGTGTGTAAGAGGCGGATGGATTTTATGTCGCGCACGGGATATGAGGAGAAACAGATGTATACAGAATTACTGGAAACGTTAAAATCAATCACTCCGGAGGAACGCGAGATTCTGAAGGGTCGGACGCAGGTCGATGAGTCGATTTATAACCTGAATCGCTCTATGATCGTTGACTGCAAAAAATTGCTTGCGAATGGTCAGCTGATCGAGATGCGGCCACACACCCGGTTTATCCATTTTCCGAAGCATACGCACAATTATATTGAGGTCGTGTACATGTGTTCCGGGCAGACCCGCCATGTCGTAAATGGCTCGGAAATCCTGCTAAATACAGGCGAACTCCTTTTTATGAGCCAGTATGCCACGCAGGAAATTTTCCCGGCGGGGGAAGAAGATGTGGCAGTCAATCTGATCATTCTCCCGGAGTTTTTCGGCCTTGTACTGGATCTGATCGGCGCGGAGCCATCGCTCATCCGTGATTTTCTGGTGGACTGCCTTCGGAATACCCGGCATGACGTCAGCTATCTGCATTTTAAGGTGGCGGATGTTCTTCCGATTCAGAACCTTATGGAAAACCTGATCAGTTCTCTGTTGTATGGACATTACAGCCAGAGGCTGAACCAGAATACAATGGCGCTGCTTTTTCTGTATCTGATGAATTACACCGACCATCTTGAGATCGGCAAAGAGCATCTGGAACAGGAGATCACACTGAAAGTGTTTCAGTACATTGAAGAGCATTACCGGGACGGAGAGCTGTCCCAACTTGCAGCCGGGCTTCATTATGACCTGTACCAGCTCAGCCGGATCGTAAAAAGTGTCACTGGATCCACCTACACCGAGCTGCTGCAGGAAAAGCGGCTGCAAAAAGCGGCGTTTCTCCTCACCACGACGGGCCTTTCGGTTTCCGACATCTGTATGGATGTGGGGTATAATAATTTCAGCTATTTTTACCGCATTTTTAAAGAAAAATATGGCGTGACGCCGAGAGAATACCGGCTGCGGAATCTGAAAAACGGATGAAGAGGCTTTTTCAATGCCGGCATAAGGAATTTTGGAAACATGCAAAGAAGGTAATTCATTGAAAATTCATTTGAATACATCTTGACTGCTTCACTTTCGTCATCATAATATAGTATATCGTAATGACGAAAAGGGATAGGCCTTGTGCGGTATCTGCCTGTTCTGACAGATAACGGGGCGGATGGTATGTTTATCGGCAGAGAAAAAGAGTTAAAAAGACTGAACAACCTTGGAAAAATGACAAAATTGGGGTATAATTTCACTGGAAAACGCACAAACGCTATGAGGTGACATTATGCTGGAGAGGAAAATTGAAAAAGAAATCAAATTTGGTGACTTATCGGTGAGTCAGTTTCGTATATAAAATTTAAAGGATGCCGCCCGCTTGGGCGGCACTTTTTATGCATATATTTAGAAAAAGCGGACAAATAAGACTAAAATATAACAGAAAAAACGGACAGTGATTCTCTGCTTCTGCGGATTTCCGCAATCGCGGATGCGCCGTTGATCCCTCATGAAACTCTGATTTTTCCTGATGAGGTGCAGGAATGCAAAGAGATTGTCACGGCGATTAAGTTTCTGGTGGAAGAGTGAGAGTGAAAATCCAGGATAAAGGGCTAATAAGGTCAATATCGACTTAAAACTGGTCAATAAAATACCTGTTGGAAAAAAGAAAACTTTTGTATCATCATAACCGTACCGAGGGAACAAAAAAGAAAGATTCAGGGTGTTCTTCCGGGACAGAGCTACAAAATAACAGATTTTCTTTTTTGAAAGAGGGGTATTTATTATGAGAAAATTTGCAGAGTATTTTAAGAAGAACCAGGTAGAGATCATGATGGCGCTGTACGCTGTAAACATGGGTGTGAATCCTTATCAGGGATTTGAAGTGACACGGGTTCTGTCGGAGAGATAATCCGGCAGGCTCCGGGACGGAATGACAGGAAAAACCAGAAAAATCGGTACCCGGATGGTGAGCTTCCGCATGACAGATGAAGATGCGGAAAAGACCAGGGAAGAACATAACAGTACAAAAAATATATAAAATACATAATAATTGCATAAGAGACTACAAATGAGACGGTTGTGCTTTTGGGGCATGCCGTCTTTTTTGCTGTTTTTTCTTGCAATCGATCCGAATATGTACCATAATTTAATTCAAATCAATTTGACTCAAAATGGTTTGAGCAAAACGAATTGGAATTGAACTTAAATACTTATATCCGGACGGAAAAATATATGACAACAGAAAGGCATATTCCGAAAAAAAGCAGAATAATTAAAAAAATATGCCCTGTTGCTAAGCTCCGTTCTGTAGTAAAATGATAATTAAATGAGGAATCATAAAATCTGAGGCATAATAGTTGTCATTAATCTATGATGTATAGGGGGAAAGCAGATGAGCGGAATCGGCAGATGGATCACAAATGAGACGGCAGTGCCTTTTTATGCGCGCCGTCCATTTTTGTTGAAGAAAAAGGTAAGAAAAGCGGAGGCGAAGATCTGTGGATTGGGGCAGTTTCTTTTCTGGGTAAACGGCAAAAAGGTCGGGGATCACGAGTTGGATCCCGGGTGGACGGATTACCAAAAGCTGGTGGAGTATGTTGTCTTTGATGTGACGGAGTATCTTCATACCGGAGAAAATGTGATAGGCGCGGAGGTCGGAAACGGCTGGTTTATTAAGATGGATGAGCATTACACCTTTTCCTTTCCGCCGTTTATGCCGCCGAACCCGAATCCCTATCAGCCTTATGGAAAGTCGCTGGTGCTGGCAGTCGAGCTGAATATTACTTTTGAGGATGGAAGCCGGATGAATCTGACTGCCGATGAAAACTGGCGTACGCAGAAGCATCCGGTGGT
This sequence comes from Clostridiales bacterium, assembly GCA_020859965.1. GTDB lineage: Bacteria > Bacillota > Clostridia > Lachnospirales > Lachnospiraceae > Choladousia. The sequence continues at coordinate 2,332 of JAJBVF010000319.1, read as the reverse complement.
GATGAGCAATGTATACGGGTCGGAGACCATCGACGGGCGATTAAGGCCACGAGATGGAAAAGCGCAGTGTGCCGGAAGAGAAGGCATCTGGTGTACTGCTGAATATGATGATTCCGATTGGGAAAAGGCCGTGTTTGCAGCGGAAGAGGAGGAACCGAAGGGAACACTGATCTGCCAGACGCATCCGCCGGTAAAGGTGATTCATACTTACGAGGGCGTTTTCCTAAGGGAAATGAATCGAAACGAGTCTTCGGCGACACCTGACAGCGGGGAGGAGCCGTCTATGGAATCTTCAGCCGAATCAGCGAATCACAAAATGGTGTCGGCTCCTGCCAGAAGAATGGTCTATGATTTCGGACAGAATATGTCCGGGCTTCTGGAATTTGAGGCAAAAGGACATGTCGGGGATGTCGTGAAGATTTATCCGGCAGAAAAGCTCGGTCCGGACGGCGACGTAGATCAGATGGCGAAAAACTGGGTCAACCTCGACAGCTGCATTACCTGCATTCTGGGGACGTCCAGAGAGTGGGAACGCTTCCGTATGAAATTTACTTATTTTGCGGGACGTTATGTGGCGGTAGAAATGATTCCCGGTGCGAAGCGGGAAGAAAGCGGAAATGACATAGAAATCCGCGGCCTTGCGGCACACGCGCTCACCAGCGCTTGGAAGACGGATGGTTCGTTGCGCAGCGATGACGAGCGTTACAATCAGATTTACGATATGATCGAAAAGACCGTTGAGGCGAACATGACATCCGGTGTTCACACGGACTGCCCAACGATCGAACGTTTTGCGTGGCAGGAGCCGAATCATCTGATGGCGCCCTCGATTCTGTTTATGAAAGACGGGAAGCTTCTTTGGGAGAAATTTCTTCTGGATATGCGCGCCGGACAGCACACCGCTGACGACTGGTTTCATGATCTGCAGGGCGGACGGTTTTATCCGGGTGAGGGATTGATGCCGGCGCAGTGTCCCTGCTATATTCCGAACGTGCTTCCAGTGCCGGGGATGGGAAGCTTTTATGATATCATCGCCTGGGGAAGCACCTGCATTCTCGGCACATACTGGCATTATCGGTTTTACGGCGATGTGAAAATCATAGAGGATAATTATGACGCGGGCATGCGCTATCTGGAGCATCTGAAAACAAAGCTTACTGAAGACGGATTTATCAATCACGGTCTTGGCGACTGGGGCAATCCGCGCAATGAGCTTGTAAAGGAAAATGTGGAAACGGCCTTTTTGTATGCGGACGTGATGACGCTGGCTTATTTTGCGGAGGTTCTTGAAAATCATATGGCAGAAAAAGAACGTCAGCAGCAGAATTCCGCTACAGATGATCAGCTTCAGCGACTCCCGGAAAAAGCAGCGCCTCATCACTATCGCTCGGCGGCAGGGCGAATCCTTGCGGAAGATCGCGGGGAGCTGCTTGCCTATGGAAAAACTATCAAAGACAATTACAATGAAAAACTGCTGACCTGGAATGAAGAGCAGGGCTTCTGGTGCTACCGTGCCTGGGATCACAAGGATGAGCTGTTTATGACACAGGCGACGGAAGCGCTTCCGCTTTACTGGGGACTGGTACCGGAGGATAAGGAAAAGGATATCGCACGCGCCCTCCGCTTTGTGCTGGAGCGGGACGGTGCTCTGATCAGCGGTGAAGTGGGACTGCCTTATGTGATTCAGGCTGCCGGAAAATATGATATGAACGACCTTATCAGCCGGTTTATTTTAAAAGAGGAGCATCCGAGTTATTACGCTTTTATTCTGGACGGGGAGACCACCCTGGGTGAATACTGGGAGACCAACCCGCGCAGCCACTGTCATGACATGATGGGGCATATCATTGAATGGTATTACAATGGAATCGCGGGAATTCTCTGCGAAGAGCCGGGATTTGCCAGAGTGACGATTCGTCCGTACCTGCCGGAAAGTATGAACACATTTACCTGCAGTTACCAGTCTGTGAAGGGACTGATCCGGGTAGAAGTTACAAGAGCAGCAAAGGAAACAGACGCTGCCGGAATCATTCGCCTGCATGTGACCCTGCCGGAACAGGTGGAATATACGATTGACACCCGCAATCTAGAAAGCGGAGGAGACAGGGTGGAAGTAGTTTTGAATCGTAATTGAAAAAACCTCGTCCCAATCTGCCCATAAGCAGGCGTAAAGTAAAATGACTTGTAATGTTTCCTGTAAACCTATATTATGAGAAGAAAACCGCGCCTCATAATCTCCGAAATCTGGCGATTTTGTCGCTGGCTTGTAGGATATCAGAAAGGAAAAAGACTATGAAGACATCCGAAATTAACATCCGTGATCCATATATAC
>JAJBVF010000233.1 GCA_020859965.1 Clostridiales bacterium | reverse complement strand
GTTTTAAGACGCTGACAGAATTTACGCCCGCCTCCAGCATTATACATAAGGAGTTTACACTTGAGAATTATATCTACATTTTTACAAACTCCAATATCCTTTTGTATGTGAGAAACACGGTGCTCCTGATGCTTGGAACTACGATCGGGACGCTGATTTCCTCTTCACTGGTCGCATATCCGCTTGCCAGGATGGAGTTTACCGGAAAAAATGTGGTCTTTTCGATTATTATCGGGACGATGATGATTCCGAATATTGCGCTGATTATTCCGCAGTATATCATGTTTTCAAGAATCGGCTGGCTGGATTCTCTGCTTCCGATGATCGTACCGGCGTTTTTTGCCTATCCGTACAATGTATTCCTGTTTCGTCAGTATTTCCGGTCCATTCCGAAGGAGCTTGATGAGGCGGCGACGATTGACGGATGCAGCCGGATACAGATCTTTACGAAAGTGCTGGTTCCTCTGTCAAAGTCGACCTTTGCGACAATCGCGGTGCTTTCCTGTGTATACTGGTGGAATGAGCTGACACAGCCGGTATTCTTCATCAACAGTGATAAGTGGAGAACGCTTACGATCGCATTGATGACCAGTTATATGTATACATCCGGAAATGCTTTTGTCATCAACTGGCCGTCGATCATGGCTGCCGCTACGCTGATGATCATTCCGCCGATGCTGCTGTATTTCTTTGGAAATCAGTTCCTGGTAGGGGGCATCAAGACGACGGGCCTGAAATAATTACAGGCGCAAAGTAAAGCGACTTACGTCGCTTACTATAGATTTTTTGATTGACAGAAAATCTGCCGGATGTTAGTGTGAACTGGGTGATGAAAAATGACATTAAAAGAGATCGCTGAACTGGCAGGTGTGTCGACCGCGACGGTGTCGTACGTATTAAACGGGAGCGCCAGAGTTAGTGAAGAGACAAAGCAGAAAATTGAAAAAATTGTGCAGGAGACCGGGTACCGCTCGAATCTTCTGGCGAAAAGCCTCAGAAAGAGCAGGACATCTCTGGTGGGTGTTCTGGTAGAGGATGTGACCGTCTGGCATGTTGCGCATATTATAGATGGGATCAATGCGCTTGCAGAAGAAAAGGGCTACCATACGATCCTCAGCAATCTTCGGCTGCTGAGCAAGATCGGTTCCCGGTTTGAAGACATTACGAAATATCAGGGCGACATAGACCGGGCGGTTGATGTGCTGACGCGCATGCAGGTGGACGGTATTCTCTATGTGGGCATGCATGACCGTGAGATTGATGAGGTACTTCACGATATTGATAAACCGATTGTATATTGTTACAGCTATACTCTGAACGAAGGATCTTCGGTGCGATACAGTAATGAAAAGGCTGCGTATCAGATCACGGAACGGTTTCTGGAAAAGGGACATCGGGAATTTGCTGTCGTCCGTGGGCTTGATTCAGAGCCGGCGACGCTGCGCATGCGCGGAATTACACGCGCGCTGAAGGAAGCGGATATTATGCTTTCAGAAGAAAACATTATCTGCGGTGACTGGGAATATGATGTGACGCTTGAAGCTGCACGGAAGGTTCTGGAACGTCCGGATCATCCGAAGGCCTTTATTGCCATGAATGATATGATGGCAGTGGCGGTCAGAAATGCGGCCAGAGAGCTGGGACTGCGCGTGCCGGAGGATATTTCTGTTTCCGGGTTTGACAATGCGGATATTGTGCGCTATGTACAGCCTAAGATTACTACAGTGGCTCAGCCGCTGCATGATATGGGATATCGCGCGATGGAAATTTTACTGGACAAAATCGAAAATGGCGATGATGGAGACGTGAGTATTACGCTTCCCTGTAAAATTATTGAGGGGGCGTCGATTGCCAGAGTTTGAATTAAGAAAGGGAACCATTTATGAATCAAGACAGACTGACATGTGTTGAACTGAACCAGGTACGAATTAATGATTCCTTTTGGAACAGATATATTCATCTGGTGGATGAGGTGATTCTGCCTTTTCAATGGGAACTGATCAATGACCGTGTGGAAGGTGCTGAGAAAAGCTATTGCATCCGAAATTTCCGGATTGCTGCCGGAGAAGAAGAAGGCGAGCATAAGGGAATGGTGTTTCAGGATACGGATGTGGCAAAGTGGCTGGAGGCGGTAGCGTATTCTCTGGCGAAAAAACCAAATCCGGAACTGGAAAAGACGGCAGATGAGGCGATTGACCTGATTGCAAGGGCGCAGTGTGAAGACGGCTATCTGAACACCTATTATACGATTACAGGGAAGCCCAGGTGGTCTGATCTTCAGGAAGGGCATGAGCTGTATACAGCAGGGCATATGATTGAGGCGGCGGTCGCCTATTATGAAGCTACCGGAAAAAGAAAATTTCTGGATGTGGTTTCCCGGTTTGCGGATTATCTGTGGGAAGTGTTCGGAGAAGAGGAAGGAAAGATTCACGGATATCCGGGGCATCCGGAGGTTGAACTGGCACTTGTCCGGCTGTATCGGGCGACGGGAGAAAAGAAATACCTGGAGCTGGCAAATTATTTCGTGAGAAACCGTGGAAAGCGTCCCTGCTACTTTGAAGGCGAGGAGTGCGTTCAGAAGAAAGAGTATATATTTCCGGAATTTGCCGATTTCGATCTGGACTATATGCAGGCGCACCAGCCGATCGAAGAGCAGAAGACAGCCGAGGGGCATGCGGTGCGGGCGGTTTATCTGTACAGCGCCATGGCGGATCTGGCGGGTGAATATCAGGATCAGAGATTGCTGGAGCAATGTGACGAACTCTGGAAAAATATTACACAGAAGCGGATGTATATTACGGGATGCATCGGCTCCGCGTCCTTTGGCGAGCGGTTTACCAGCGATTATGATCTTCCGAATGACACAAATTATTCGGAATCCTGTGCGACGATCGGACTGGCTATGTTTTCCAACCGCATGTTCCAGATTACCAGAGATGCAAAGTATATGGATGTGGTGGAGCGCGCATTGTATAATACGCTCTTGTCCGGGATCGCTCTGGACGGACGGCATTTTTTTTATGTGAATCCGCTGGAAGTAGTACCGCAGGTCGCGGAACACAATCCGGCAATGAACCATGTGAAAACGACTCGCCAGGAATGGTTTGGCGTGGCCTGCTGCCCGCCCAATATCGCAAGGACGCTCGCTTCCATCAGCAATTATATCTATGCTGTGGATGAAAAGGAGAATACTTTGTATTCCAGCCTGTTTATCAGCAGCGAGCTGACGGCTTCGCTGGGCAAACAAAAGGTAAGGCTTCGGCTGACCGCGGATTACCCGCGTTCCGGAGAACTTCTGTATGAGGTGCTTTCTGCCAGTGGAACGGAAGTTACTCTGGCTATTCGCATGCCTGACTATGCGGAAGGATTTTCAGTACGGGTAAACGGCAAAGAGGCAGAAGGAAAGCAAAAGCAGGGCTATCTGTATCTGAAGCAAAACTGGACGATGGGAGACCGGATTACAGTTTCCATAGGGGTGCCTTTCCGATTTGTGTACTGCAATCCCAGGGTGCATGAAAATCTTGGGAAAATTGCATTGATGAAAGGACCGCAGGTTTACTGTCTGGAAGAGGCGGACAATGGCTCCTATCTGAAATCTATTGCGGTATCGGCAGACACTCCGGTGACGGAAGAATATGAAGCATCCATATTGAACGGAACCCTGTGCGCCAGATTCAAAGGAGAACGGATTGATTACAGACAGGCAGATGACTGTCTGTATGGCAAAAATGCGCCGGTCTACATAGAAGACACCTTCACGGCGATTCCCTATTGCGAGTGGAATAATCGCGGCAAAGGCGAGATGGTCGTGTGGATGCGTGAAAAACGGGACTGAACAATTGAAGAAAAATTGATTTTATCCGGGAACAGAGATGGAGCAGAAGCCGTCTCTGTTTCCTTTTTTATGATACACACGGCCGGGAAAGGAAGTGAAAACAGACGGTTGCTTTGCAGGAGGAGAGTATGTTACAATGCGATTCAGATGATTGTGCGTTCTGTTAACAGGCTTTTTGGTTGTAGATATTATCATGTGATACGATCGGAGTACTTTTACGGAGGAGATGTTTCATGAAATTTGAGTGGAAAAAGGATATACCGCGGATTGTTGTGATCTGCTTAGCGGCTATTATTATGGCTGCCAATATCAAAATTTTTGTCCGGACCGGAGATCTTTTTCCGGGCGGGGCAACGGGACTGACGATTCTGATACAGAGAGTTTGTCTGCTGTATTTTGATGTGGAAGTGCCTTATACTCTGGTGAACCTGCTTCTGAACGCGATACCTGTGTATATCGGCTTTCGCTTCATCGGGAAAAAGTTTACACTGTATTCCTGCCTGATGATCGTACTGACGAGTACGCTCACTGACCTGCTCCCAAGTGTTGCGATCACCTATGATACCCTTTTGATCAGCATTTTTGGAGGAATGATCAATGGCTTTGGCATGAGTCTTGTCCTTCGGATGGGCGCCACGACGGGCGGAACGGATTTTATCTCTATTTATCTGTCTGAAAAAAATGGCGTGGATTCTTTTAATCTGATCCTGGGGCTGAATGCGGTCATTCTGGCTGTAGCCGGTCTGCTCTTTGGCTGGGATCGGGCTTTGTATTCGATCATTTATCAATTTGCTTCGACGCAGATGCTGCATATGCTTTATAAAAAATATCAGCGCCAGACGCTGTTTATTGTGACCAATCATCCAATGCAGGTCTGCCAGACAATCAATGAGATCAGCAACCATGGTGCGACGATCCTTGACGGCCTAGGCTCTTATGACAGTCAGGAGCGGAATCTTGTATATTCGGTGGTTTCCAGTGCGGAGAGCAAGCGGGTGATCGCCGCGGTCAAAAAGGTGGATCCGCATGCGTTTATCAATGCGGTTCGTACGGAACAGTTGTCGGGACGCTTTTATCACAAGCCCGAAGAATAGGAGACATTATGCGAATTGGAATGGGATATGATGTGCACCGTCTCACAGAGGATCGGAAGCTGATTCTCGGGGGCGTGGAAATACCGTATGAAAAAGGACTGCTTGGACATTCGGATGCGGATGTGCTGCTTCACGCAGTCATGGATGCATTGCTTGGAGCAGCGGCTCTTGGAGATATTGGAAAGCATTTTCCGGATACGGATGAACAGTACCGCGGAATCTCCAGCGTGGAGCTGCTGAAGCGTGTCGGTGAGCTGCTCGAAGAGCAGTGTATGGTGATTGAGAATATTGACGCGACGATTATTGCACAGCGCCCGAAGCTGCTGCCTTATATGGCTCAGATGAAGCAGAATATCGCGGATGCGTTGAACCTGGAGCCGGGAAGAGTGAATGTCAAAGCGACTACAGAGGAAGGACTTGGGTTCACCGGAAGCGGTGAGGGGATTTCCGCGCAGGCGGTGTGTCTGCTGCAGCCGCTGATGGATGTGGTTGCGGATGACCGGATGCGGGGTGGCGCACAGGGGTGTGTTGGATGCAGCGGCTGTGAATGTCGAAGCTGATGAATACCTGGCGGTGCATGAGAGATCAGAGCAGGAGGAAAATGAAATGGCAAATCTGTCAATCGAAGAAATCCTGAATCAGGCGGAGCAGATCTGCCGCCGCTTTCATGTGGAACATTTATATTTGTTTGGTTCTTACGCGACTGGTACGGCGACTGAGACAAGTGATATTGATCTGATCGTAAAGGGGATAATGGATGTGGACGCCTTGCGGGAAGAGATTGAAAAAATTCCGACTCTGAAAAAAATAGATGTTTTTGAGTATGATAAATGTAAAAACAGTTTTTTGAAGGAGGATAT
>JAJBVF010000410.1 GCA_020859965.1 Clostridiales bacterium | reverse complement strand
ATGTTTGGGGTGCTCCCGTCAGATTATGGTGGCGCGAAAACTGGTGGAAAAAAATACAAAAGACATAAGAAAAAACTTGAATTAACCAAAATCCTGTGGTACAATCTCAAATTGTGATATATTTCCTTGCTCTCTGCAGTACGTTTTATCGGTCAGAGGGCCAAAAGACCACAAGGAGGTGCGTAAAGCATGAATAAGTATGAATTAGCAGTAGTTGTCAGCGCAAAACTTGAAGACGAGGACAGAGCCGCTACGATTGAGAAGGTAAAAGATCTTGTTACCCGGTTCGGCGGTACTGTGACGGAAGTAGAAGAGTGGGGCAAGAGAAAGCTCGCTTATGAGATCAGAAAGATGCGTGAAGGATTTTACTACTTCGTTCGTTTTGAAGCTGATTCGACATGTCCGGCGGAAGTTGAGAAGCGTATCCGCATTATGGAGGATGTCATCAGATATTTATGCGTTAGACAGGATGCATAGATAGAAAAGGAGTAAGTATATGAATAAAGTCATCTTAATGGGACGTTTGACCAGGGATCCGGAAGTACGCTATTCTGCAGGGGAGAATTCCTCCGCTTATGCGCGATATACACTTGCGGTGGACCGCAGATTCCGCCGGGACGGAAACAGCGATCAGCAGACTGCGGATTTCATTGGCTGCGTTGTGTTTGGCAGAGGCGCGGAGTTTGCTGAGAAGTACCTGCGCCAGGGTACGAAGGTAGTAGTTACCGGTCGGATTCAGACCGGCAGTTACACAAACAGAGATGGCCAGAAGGTTTATACAACGGATGTAGTCGTAGAAGATCAGGAATTTGCTGAGAGCAAAGCAGCATCTTCTGGCGGACAGGGCGGAGCTTACCAGAGAACTGCATCCCCGGCAGCTGCTCCGATGCCTTCACAGGCGTCCGCGGGCGACGGATTTATGAATATCCCGGACGGAATTGATGAGGATCTTCCGTTCAATTAAGGCAAGGAGGAAGAAACAATGGCATATAATAAAGAGAAAAGCGATGCTCCGATGAAGAGACGCGGCGGTATGCGCAGAAGAAAGAAAGTCTGCGTTTTCTGTGGAAAAGAGAACAACGAGATCGATTATAAAGATGTAAATAAGCTGAAAAGATATGTTTCTGAGAGAGGCAAGATTCTTCCGAGAAGAATCACAGGCAATTGCGCAAAGCATCAGCGCGCTTTAACTGTAGCGATCAAGCGTTCACGTCATGTAGCGCTTATGCCGTACGTTCAGGATTGATTACAGCAAGAAACATAGCCTGCATATCAGGGATGGTATGCAGGTTTTTCTTTTATCATTTTACTCTTCCACTTGGGAAGACTTTGTGGTAAACTGTGTGAAATGGTTGTTCCCGGTTACCACAGGGAGGGATGAAACATGAAAGAAGATAAAGCAGAAAAAAAAGCCCAGCTGAGATATAGCGGTAAATTGTTGCGCCACTGGTATTGGTGTGTGCTTCTTCTTCTGCTGCTGTTGATTCTGACGGCTGCGACGCTGTATGTAGACACGCTGGCCGGATGTATCGTCGGAGGTTTTTCACTCATACTTTACCTGACACTATTTGTCCTCGACAGATATTACAGGTCGAAAGTGCTGCTGGAGCTGCTTGATTTTTCTCAGCGTTTTGGTGGTGTGGAGAAGGAAATTCTGAATGATATGATGATTCCTTATGGCATTGCACTGCCGGATGGCCGGCTCGCATGGATGAATGAGATGCTTTCCGGGATGTGCAAAAGGAATCAGGACTGTCACAGGAATATTTCTTTTGTGTTCCCGGGGCTGACGGCTGCCTCTTTTCCAAAGGAAGAGGAACAGACAGAGGAAGAACTTTCGTATGGTGAACGGAAGTACCGTGTGGTTATGAAGCGGATTCAGCTGAAGGATGTCCTGGAAGAAATTGATATTGCGGAATTGAATACAGACAATTGCAGTGTGATCGGACTTCATTTCATTGATGTTACGGAGTTGTCTTCTCTGAAACAGGAGAATTTCGAGCAAAAGCCGGCGGTCGGGCTTTTGTATGTAGACAATTATGATGAAGCGATGGACAGTGTGGAGGATATCCGCCGTTCTATGCTTGGAGCGATGGTTGACCGCCGGATCACGAAATACGTGATTTCGACCGGAGGCCTGATCAAGAATCTGGAAAAGGACAAGTATCTGCTGGTGATGAACCGTGTGAGCCTGAATGCTCTGATGGAGGATCGTTTTTCTATTCTGGAAGATGTGAAGACGGTCAATCTGGGGAATTCCCTGAATGTGACTGTTAGTATCGGTATTGGTACGGATAACGGGAATTATGCGGGAAATTATGAAGCGGCACATGTTGCAATCGAGATGGCGCTTGCACGCGGCGGCGATCAGGCAGTTGTAAAAGATCAGGATAAGATTTCATTTTTCGGTGGGAAGACACAGCGGTCGGAGAGCAATACCCGGGTGCGTGCGCGTGTTAAGGCACAGGCGATGCGCGAACTGATTGGTGCGCGTGAGCGTGTGATCGTCATGGGACATAAGAATACAGATATTGATTCTCTCGGCGCATGTGTGGGTGTCTGCAGTGCGGCTATGCGTTCCGGAAAGCCGGTGCATATCGTACTGGGCGACATCACGGCCAGCATTCGCCCGTGGGTCAATATGCTCAGGGACAATCTGGAGTATGCGGAAGGCGTTTTTGTGAGCCATGAGCAGGCGATTCAGCTGGTGAATCAGGACAGTGTGGTAGTGGTAGTCGATACGAACCGCCCGAATATGGTGGAGTGCGAGGAACTTTTATATCTGACGAAGACGACGGTAGTATTTGACCATCATCGCCAGGGAACAGAGAAGATTGAGAATGCAGCGCTTTCTTATATAGACCCTGCAGTATCTTCTGCTTGTGAGATGATCACGGAGATTTTGCAGTATTATGACGAAGGAGTCCGGCTGAAGCCTTATGAGGCAGACTGCATTTATGCCGGTATCATTATTGATACGAATAATTTTGTGGCTAAGACAGGGATACGTACCTTCGAGGCTGCAGCTTATCTGCGGAAAAATGGCGCGGATGTGACGAGAGTGCGCAAAGCGTTCCGGAATGATATGGCGACCTATAAGGCGCGCGCAGAGGCAGTCCGCCATGCGGAATCTTATATGGACTGCTATGCGATTACCGTCTGCCCGAGCCAGGGAATCGAGAGCCCGACTGTGGTCGGTGCACAGGCGGCGAATGAGCTGCTGAATATTATCGGTGTGAAGGCATCTTTTGTACTTACTGATTATAATGACAGGATTTACATCAGCGCCCGGGCGATCGACGAGGTGAATGTACAGCTGATCATGGAACGGCTGGGCGGCGGCGGTCATATGAATATTGCCGGTGCGCAGCTGGCCGGAGTGGATGTTGACCAGGCTCGTGTAATGCTTAAGGAAGTGCTGACGCAGATGACAAAGGAAGGAGCAATCTGATCATGAAAGTGATATTATTACAGGATGTAAAGTCTCTTGGAAAAAAGGGAGAAATTGTGGAAGTAAGCGAAGGGTACGCGAGGAACCTGCTTTTGAAAAAGGGTCTTGGCAAAGAGGCGACCGGGAAAAATCTGAATGATCTGAAGCTGCAGAAAGCGAATGCTGAGAAGGTAGCGAAGGAGACGCTGGAAGCGGCTCAAAAGCTTGGAAAAGGACTAAAAGGGAAGGAAATCCGCGTAGCGGTAAAGGCGGGGGAAGGCGGCCGTGTCTTTGGATCCGTATCTTCGAAGGAGATTGCCGAAGAGGTATCAAAACAGCTCGGCTATGAGATTGACAAGAAGAAAATTCTGCTGGATGCGCCGATTAAGACGCTCGGTGTGACGCAGGTATCGGTAAAGCTGCACGCGAAAGTGACGACGGAAATCATGGTTCATGTAATTGAGAAGTAAAAAGAGGCAGTCTGATGTTTCTATGGCTCTGCGCATAAATGCACTCGCCATTTTGCCATTGACGACGCTTTTACAGTAAAACACATGAGAGGAAACTACCGTGGAAGAAAATGTGCTAAAACGGGTGATGCCGCACAATACAGAAGCAGAACAGTCTGTGATCGGCGCTATGCTGATGGATCGGGATGCGGTAACGACTGCATCTGAGCTGCTGACTCCGGAGGATTTTTATCAGAGACAGTATGGAATTCTGTTTGAGGCGATGACAGAGCTTTATGGCGAAGATAAGCCCATTGATACTGTCACTCTGCAGAACCGCCTGAAGGAAAAAGATGTGCCGCCTGAGATCAGCAGCATGGAGTTCGTGCGGGATATGCTCACAACTGTGCCGACTTCTGCGAATGTCAAATATTACGCGCAGATCGTTTCAGAAAAAGCACAGATGCGCCGCCTGATCAAGGTGAGTGAAGAGATCGCTGCCGCCTGCTATGCCGGCAGAGATAGCCTGGAGACGATCATGGAAGATACGGAAAAGAAAGTCTTCCAGGTGCTGCAGCAAAAAGGCGGCGGGGATTTTGTGCCAATCAAGCAGATTGTTCTGAATGCGCTTGACAAAATAGAGGCGGCAAGCCGTTCAAAGGGTACGGTCACAGGGCTGGCGACTGGCTTCCTTGACCTGGACTATAAGACCTCGGGTTTTCAGCCTTCAGATCTGCTGCTGATAGCTGCCCGTCCTTCCATGGGAAAGACAGCTTTTGTTCTGAATATAGCAGAATATATGGCATTTCACAGCGGACTGACTGTCGCTGTGTTCAGCCTTGAGATGTCGAAGGAACAGCTGGTGAACCGTCTCTTTGCGATGGAATCCAGGGTGGATTCTCAGGCGCTGCGTACCGGCAATTTAAATGACAGCGACTGGACAAGCCTGATCGAGGCTGCCGGCACGATCGGCCGTTCGAATCTTATTATAGATGACACACCTGGCATTTCTGTGTCAGAACTGCGCAGCAAATGCCGAAAATATAAGCTGGAACACAAGCTGGATATTATCATGATTGACTATCTGCAGCTGATGCAGGGCAGTCGGCGTTCTGAGTCGAGGCAGCAGGAAATTTCTGACATTTCACGCTCCTTAAAGGAAATTGCGAGGGAACTTCAGGTGCCGGTGGTGGCATTGTCGCAGCTTTCCCGCGCTGTGGAGCAGCGCCCGGATCATCGCCCGATGCTGTCTGACCTTCGTGAGTCCGGTGCTATTGAGCAGGATGCCGATGTTGTAATGTTTCTTTACCGGGATGATTATTACAATCATGATACGCAGAAAAAAGATGTGGCGGAAGTCATTATTGCTAAGCAGAGAAATGGCCCGATTGGAACGGTGGAGCTGGCATGGCTGCCGCGGTTTACAAAATTTGCGAATATGAAAAAATAGTGGTATCCGATCTTATTTCCGTGGTTCTAATTAAGAAGATTCCCTCATATAATAGGTAGTAATGATACGATTGCATACGATTGCCTGTTATAGCCATCAGGGGGAGGAACTTCATGAAGGAAAATGAAAATACGGAACCAGTTTATTATCCGGTGTCAGAAGCGGTGCAAAAAAGCGGCGTACCTTCACATGTCCTGCGATATTGGGAAGACGAGCTGCGGTTGACAATCCGGCGATCTCCACAGGGACACCGTATCTATAGCGAAGCGGATATCGTTATGTTTCAGAAGGTAAAAGAACTGAAGGATAAGGGAATCCAGCTGAAAGCAATTCGCCTGCTGCTGGAGCATTCTGAGAATCCGGAGGACTCACTGCAGCTGGGACAGTTATTGGATGAAATGTCAGGGACAGCGGCAGAAACCGCAATGGGAGCTGTCATGCAACCAGGTGATCCGGATGAGGGGGACGGCAGGAGTCCGGAAACAGAGGATAAGCCTGCGGAAGATAA
>JAJBVF010000149.1 GCA_020859965.1 Clostridiales bacterium | reverse complement strand
AAGCGCTTCTGACGGAGAGTCTTGACATTTTTAAAACACAGCAGGAATGCGCGCCTAAGAATGGCCTGAAAACGACAATTGAGATGACTTATGCCAGCCTTTTTAATGACGAGGCGGTAGCTCTGGCGAAGGAGCATCATGAGAAATATGGAGATGAGATCGGTCTTACGCTGCTCGGTCTGCCGTGCAAGGAATTCCGCGAGAAATATAAGACGAAAGATTTCTGCATCTGGATGTTTTCCATGGAAGACAAAAAGGCAATCGTCCAGGATGTGTTTGAGAAGTTTTATGAGAAATTTGGCTTTTATCCGGAATCGACCGGCTCCTATTATATGGATGCGGAGCTGATTAATTATATCAAAGAGCAGTATCCATCCGTCAAGTGCGCAGTGGCGACCTGCTGGGAGGAAGGGCCAAAGGCATATCATACCTGCAACAACAGCTGGTATACGTTTATGGACGGAGGCCCCTGGGCGCCGTGGATTCCGTCGAAGCAGAACACGCACGCTCCGGCGGCAAATGAGGCGGAGGATTCCGGTATCGTAGCGATTCCGCATCTGAGCCGCGATTTGATCGCCTGCTACGATGGCAATGGCTCAAATTTCGGTACTCATCCGCAGAATGTCCTGCGCGGTATGATTTATGATACGGATACCTGGGAGTACCCTTATCTTTACAATCTGATCGATCAGTATCATTATCTGGCAAAGTTCAACAACGGCTATTCCTATAATATGATGTTTGTCGGACCGGGCTGGATGAATAAGATGGGCCGCTGGGAATCGCCGTATGAGCTGCTGCTCAAATCCTACGAGGACGGCTGCGCTTACTATGGCAAGCTGAAAAATGAAGGGCAGCTGATCGATATGACGATGAGCGAGTTTGCGGATTACTATCGTCAGAAAAAGACCTACACCGAGCCGGAGTGCGCACTCTGGAGAGACATTCTGTACGGAAGCAAAAAGCAGGTATTCTGGTACTGCGACCCGTATCTTCGCGCGGGAGTGAATATGGATCAGGGTGGTGCGATCGTTGACCTGCGGCCGTATGTGGCAAAGCTGAACTGGCCGGTCGGCATCGGCACGCCGCATATCCAGGACGCGAGCTATCCGTTCCTGATCCAGGAAAAATACCGTGCCGGATATTTCACCCACTACGCAGGTGAAGGCACCATCCGCAGTGCGAAGATCTGCCACAATGGCGAGGAAGTAGACCTTTGCCTTTGCCGGACAAAGGCACATTTCTCGGAGGAGATTCTTTCCGATGCAGACATTGCGTCAGAGCAGACTGCCGGTGCAGCAAAGGAAGGAGCGGTGACTGCAGAGCCATCAGCTTCCGTCACGGGAGAAAACAAAACCGCGGGCATCGGATGCAGCGGTGAGAATGTGTCGAAGAATCGTATCCTGACGCTCGACCCGGTAGACATCGAATTTTCTGATCTGACCGTAAAGCTTCAGACAGTGATGACCTTTATTGAGGGTACAGGTAAGATCCGTATCGACCGCAAAGTGCTCTCGATCACACCGGCAGAAGAAGGCGCAGTTGCTGAAATCACCATCAATGAATATATGGTGGGCTGCTATGGCACGACCGAGTACACGGAGGATATGTCCAGCCTGACATTGAGCCTGACCAAGGGGAATGAAAAGATGGAAATTCCTTATGAATACAAATGCCGGGAGGCATCTTTGGCTGGTGCGGACCGCGCAGCCTGCGTGGTACCTCCGATCGAAACGAACGTTTCCATGACCTGCGAGGGTCGGGACAAGGCTGGCTACATCAAAGAGGGATATGCGTTCAGCCCGATGTTTACGATCGGCTACACAGGAAAATTATGTGAGAAGGAGGTCTTCACGACATGGCTCAATCTGGAAAAGGCAAATTAAATTATCGCTGTCCGTCTTGCTTCATGCGCGATTTGGACCTGGACATGTTTTATGACAAAGAAAAAGAGGAGTATTACTGCATCCGCTGCCAGTATCGCGGCAGCGAGGCTGATGTGCTGGAGAAAAATCAGCTGGCACGTTTTCGCTACGGCGCGATGATGCGGCGGTTCGAAGAGAAGGATTTCGAGGATTTCTCGGAAGGCTGAGTTTATGAGCGATTGGATTACAGGAATGGATCTTTCCACGCTGCAGGCAGTGGAAAAAAACGGCGGTACATTTTATGATCGCAGCAGCGATGGAGAGAACGCTTTGCGTTGCGCTGCTGCTGGAGATGCCATGGAAATCCTGCAGAGATACGGCATGAATCTGGTGCGGCTGCGCCTCTGGAATGATCCGTTTGACGCGGAGGGAAATTCATATGGCGCGGGCGGCGGCGACATTGAGACGACTCTTGCACTCGCGAAACGGGCGAAGAATCTGGGCATTGGCTGGCTGCTGGATTTTCATTACAGTGATTTCTGGGCAGATCCCGGAAAACAACGTGTGCCGAAGGCATGGCGCGGAATGAATGCGGGAGAGCTGACGCAGGCAATCTATGATTTTACGATGCAGGTGCTGAAGCGCTGTCGGGAAGAAGATATTTTGCCGCAGATAGTGGCGGTTGGCAATGAATTGTCGAATGGTCTGCTCTGGCCGTTGGGGCAGTTGACAAAAGAAACGCCTGCTCCTTCTCTGCCGGTAGAAATGTCCCCTTGTTCTGATTCGGCGGATACGGAGGATGCGCCGGATGCCGCTCCTGATCAGGCATACAGGAATGTGGCATCCTTTGTGAACGCCGGAATTCGCGCGGTGCGTGATTTTGAAAACAGAATAAATGCTGCGCAAAAAATCCATAGTATGCTTCATCTGGATAATGGAGGGAACAATCAGCTTTATCGCACCTGGTTCGACCGCTATTTTGCGAACGGTGGGGAGGACTTTGAGTATATCGGACTTTCTTACTATCCGTTCTGGCATGGCTCGCTTGATATGCTGCGCGACAATATGAATGACATTGCGCTGCGCTATGGAAAGAAACTGGTCGTGGCGGAGGTGTCGATGGGATTTACGATGGAGGATTATGCCGCGTATGAGAAACTGGAACCGCAGGAGCGCAAAGGTATGGCGACGAAGCCGAAGATTGTTGCTGCGGTACCCTATCCGATGACGCCGCAGGGGCAGGCAGATTTTATGCGGGATGTGATTCAGGTGATCCGCCAGGTGCCGAATGGTCTTGGAAAAGGTTTTATATACTGGGAGCCGGCCTGGCTTCCGGTGCCGAATGTAGGATGGGCAAACGCGGCTTCCTGTGAATACATTCAGGAGCCGGGACCGTATGGAAATGAGTGGGCCAATCAGGCGCTGTTTGACTATGACGGGAATACGCTTCCGGCATTGGAAGTGATTCGTGAGTATGCGCAAATGCGGTAACAAGAGAAACTTACAGATGTATTTGAGCAGAAGGGAGCATCGGACGGAAATGGCAGCAGGAATGGGACGCCGGGGTGTACAGTGGAATCTGCCCGGTTTTACTGCGGATGGACTGAAACAGTTTGCGTGCGCTGCAATGCTGATCCAGAATATTGGCATTGCGGTTGTAGAAAATGGATTGATTCATCTTGATCAGTACACACAGGAAGAACTGTCCGCAGCTATGGAAACAGACTCGCAGTTGATGACACTTGCAGGCGTTGGCTCGGTCATGCAGATCATCGGAGGACTGGCCGTGCCGATTTTTGCATTCCTTCTCGTAGAAGGATTTCTGTACACTTCTGATTACCGGAATTATCTGCTGCGTCTTCTGGGTTTTGCTGTGATCAGTGAGATCCCATATGATCTGGCGATCAGCGGCAAATGGATGGACTGGAGCAGCCAGAATGCGCTGGTCACCATGGCAGTCTGCCTGATGATGCTTTATTTTCTTCGGATGCTCGGGAAAAGAGCTGAGGATGGAAGCGGAAGAGGTTCGCGTATAGCTGTGGTATTGCTGCAGCTGCTTCTGGTGCTCTGCGCGATACTCTGGGTGACGATGCTGCGCGGAGAATTCGGACTTTGCATGGTTCTTCTGACAGCAGTGTTTTATCTCCTTTATGATAAAAAAGGACTGAAACTGGTGCTTGGTGCCCTGATCAGCCTGCTGTATGTGAGCGGACCGCTGGCGTTTTATGGAATCTGGTGCTACACAGGTGAGCGGAAGGAACGTTTGCCGAAATACGCGTACTATGTGTTTTATCCGCTGCATTTACTGGTGCTGGGTATTGTGGTGATGTTTCTGAGTTGACAAAATCAAAACAAACAAGCCAGAGAACGTATCTTGCGGTTCTCTGACTTGTTCTCTGGCTACAATGAGGGCGTAAGACGGCGGAAATTTCTTACAGGAATTCAGAAGCTGTAGGAGACTTCGAGTGTGCCGTTTGTTTTGCTGTTGACAAAAGTAATATAGAGATAATGGTTTCTTCCGGCTGTCAGTTTGCCGATGTTCAGATTTTTTACACTGGATACTTCCTTTCCTGAACTGTAAGAGCGGGAGAAAGAATTATCTGTAGAGACATTATCTGCGTATTTTGAATCCGATACATAGATGCTTGATATTTTCCAGCCACTTGCCGCAGTCAGATTCAGTTTTGCATTGGAAGTAGTCTTGCTCAGTTTCAGAGAGTCATTATCATAAACATTAGCGGAGGTCTTGCTGGCAGAAGCAAAGTTCTTACTGCTGTTCACGTTTGTGAGGGTGATCTTTTTAACCGGGTTGCTGTAAGCTTTTACGGTAACTTTTGTTGTATAGGAAGTACTTCCTACTTTGTAGGTGACTTTGGTAGTGCCTGCCTTTTTGAGCTTCAGAGTAATGGTGGCATATCTGTTTGAACTGGAGCTGTCGTATTCGTAATTTTTGCTCGTATATGTTCCGTTTGAAAGTGAATAAACAGATGCTACAGAGGTATTGGAGCTCTTCGGGGATTTGACTTTTGCGGACAGATCGTTAAGAGAGATATATCCATATTGATACGAACTGGATGTTGAAGTCTGATATACGACCTGGCTGGATGGTATACCTGTAGTGTCAGCAGATACCGGGACTGCGCCGAACAGCATGATGCATGCAAGGAGCAGACTGATCATTCTTTTGGTTAATTTTTTCATAACTGATCCCTTTCTGATAAAATTGTGTGATATAGTAGCAGTTGCACCCTCATTTCCCTGATTATATCATTTTGCTTAAGGAAGTACAATACGTATTTGACATAGTTTTTTGATTTGTTACTTTGTAATATTACAATGTTCTGCGCTCGCTTCCACATCTTCTATGTATTTCTGCAGCTTGCCGAAGGCGCCTTTGTAGATGACGGAGAGCAGCTTGTCTGTTCTGCGCAGCGCGCGCTGCATCTGATCTTTCGTGATCAGTCCGTCCCGCGCAGCGTCTGCAAGCTCGTCCAGATCTACGACGCGGACAAAGCCGTCTGGATAGACGATCACATCGACCAGCAGGTCGGTAAAGGTATAGCTGTTTTCCTTTTCACTGTACTCGTACTCGATGATATCGCAGTACCAGCTGATCAGATGGTTTTCATGGTCATAGAATTTGCTGACTTTGTAGCCGCGCTCCATAAAATAACAGGAGTAGCCGTGGTGCAAAGTCTTTTTCGGGCGGATTGTGTGCCATTTTGTGAGAATGACTTCGTTGTCCGCATGCAGGATAATATCATCGTCAAGCAGAATGCATTCCTCCGGAATGATTCTTTTTCGGTATAGCCGGATACCGTCCATAGGACCCTCCTTTTTTATTCTTGTACGTTTGCCTGTTTTTCCATAAGCATATCTTTGCCTTTAAATGCAGGAGAACACCGCTCTTTTCGCCTGCCGTTCTTTCAGGTATCATAACAGAAATAAAGCGAAAAAGAAACAGTGAAATGAATGTTTTCAGAACATTATTGGACAGGCAATTGTTTTTTTG
>JAJBVF010000007.1 GCA_020859965.1 Clostridiales bacterium | reverse complement strand
GCGATGGAGAGTGCATTTTCCAGCTCCCTTGATCTGTCGAGTGCATTTAACATTGACATGGGATCAGTAAATTTATCGGATCTGGTTGACATGAGCAATCTTTCCGACCTTTCCCTTACACTGCCGGATATGCCGGATATGGACCTGGCGGATCTGATGGGAAGTATTACCATAGATATTTCCGCGGTGGATCTGAACACCCTTGTCTCCGCTCTGCTGACCGGAATTCAGGAATACGCCGAGGAAAATACGGATCAGGATTATGAAAATATGGGGGAATATTTTCTGGAATATCTGTCTACGGATGATGCGCAGGCGATCATGATGGATGCTGTGCTGGAAGTATTTGGAACTGGTGAAAACGTGACGGTCTCCACCGATCAGATCAGCGACCTTGCGACACAGCTGGTCTACGGCTATCTGAGCTATCTGATGGCAAGCGAAGGAAGCTTGACCGGCGGTATTTCAAGTGAGGATGGAGTCGTAGATGTCGGAAGTACATTGAATTCCTATATGAATGGTCTGACGGCCTATTTGAATGCAGAGGATACGCAGGCATTGCTGCAGGACTGGATTTCTGAGAATATTCAGATCGACAGCAGTATGGAGATGAGTCAGGAACAGCTGTCGGCCATGATTTCCAGTCTGATGGCCGGATATGAGGCCTATGCGGATGAAAACGGCTATCCGGATATGTCGGGGCTTCAGACTCTGCTTTTAGATTATCTGGCCACGGACTCCGCCAGTGAGCTGCTGATGGGAGCAGTCGAAGAAATGATCGATATGGAGGCGCTGGAGACACAGATCACCGATTCGCTGGAAACTTATATGTCGGAAGTGTTTGCTTCCTACGGCGAGACGCTTGCCAGTTCAATGGAAAGCCAGATTTCTTCGATGATGACACAGGTGATGTCGCAGGTGATGTCACAGATTTCCTCTCAGATGGAGGCCGCGATGACAGAAATGATGAGCGGACTCGCCGGAAGCCTGGAGGATTCTTTTGATATCGATGCGGATGCGTTTCTGGAAGCATTTGAGTTTAACATGGACAGCGATGATCTGACAGAACTGTTAGTGTCGATGAGCTCTTCTGTAAGCGCGACGTATGACAGCATTTTGCAGGAACTTGGCTATGTGGATTTTGCAAGTCCGAGCGAAATTGCCATATATCCGATTGATTTTGAGAGCAAGGAATATGTAGTGGATATTCTGGACGACTACAACAGACGGATGGAAGAGGAAGGAAAGGAAGATCAGGTAATCACTTATACAGATACGGTGGGTACCCTGATGTCGTCCGTGACAGATATTATTGATATCATCAGCTATGTGCTGATCGCGTTTGTAGCTATTTCATTGGTGGTTTCTTCGATCATGATCGGAGTTATTACTTATATAAGTGTGCTGGAGCGGAAAAAAGAAATCGGTATCCTGCGCGCGATCGGCGCTTCAAAACGAAATATTTCAGAAGTATTTAATGCGGAGACCGGTATCATCGGACTCTGTGCCGGACTGCTCGGTATTGGTCTGGCGCTGCTTCTGACAATACCGGGCAATGCGGTGATTCATCATTTTGCGGGCAGTGAAGACGTAAATATGATATTGCTGCCGCAGTATGGAGCCGCGCTGGTTTTGCTCAGCGTGTGTCTGACTCTGATCGGCGGGCTGATCCCGTCCAGCAAGGCTGCCAAGAGTGATCCGGTGACGGCGCTGCGGACGGAGTAAAAAGAATCTTGTCGTTTACAGTATCATCCCGACCACGCGCACCAGCCCTGCCGCGAGCCAGGCTATCACGCACTGGCCGACGATTACGCCGATGGCCCATTTGCCGCCGAGCTCCCGCTTGATGGAAGCGATCGCCGCCACGCAGGGGGTATAGAGCAGACAGAATACCAGCAGGCTGGCCGCCGCCAGAGGAGACAGGGCTGTAAGCAGTGCTTCAGTAGAGCCGAACAGGACAGACAAAGTGGAGACGACGCTCTCTTTTGCCATGAATCCGGTGATCAGCGCGGTCGAGATGCGCCAGTCGCCAAAGCCAAGCGGTGCGAAAATCGGAGCGATTACGCCGGATACGACGGCCAGTATGCTGTCCTGTGAATCGGACACCATCTGCAGGTGAAGATTAAAGGTTTGCAAAAACCAGATCGCGATGGTAGCCAGAAAGATTACGGTAAATGCACGCTGCAGGAAATCCTTTGCTTTTTCCCACAAAAGCTGCGCTACATTCTTTGCACCCGGCATCCGGTAGTTGGGAAGTTCCATTACAAATGGCACTGCCTCACCTTTGAAGAGGAAGCCGCGCATCAGCAGAGCGACCAGGATGCCCGCCACGATGCCGCCGAAATACAGGATGACCATGACCAGACCGCCGTGCTTCGGGAAGAATGCCTGTGTAAAAAACGCGTAGATCGGCAACTTTGCCGAGCAGCTCATGTACGGGGTGAGCAGGATGGTCATTTTGCGGTCGCGTTCTGAAGGCAGAGTGCGGCTCGCCATCACACCCGGCACGGTGCAGCCGAAACCGATCAGCATGGGGACGATGCTTCGCCCGGAGAGACCGATCTTGCGCAGAAGCTTGTCCATGACGAAAGCTACGCGCGCCATGTAGCCGCTGTCCTCCAAAAGCGAGAGGAAGAAAAACAGGGTGACGATGATCGGCAGAAAGCTGAGAACACTGCCGACGCCGTTGAATATGCCGTCGATGACCAGTGAGTGTATTGCTTCATTGACCTGCAGTGAGGTAAGCGCGGCATCCACCAGATCCGTGAGGGCACTGATTCCCAGATCGAGCAGATCGGCAAGCCCGGATCCGATGACATTGAACGTCAGGTAAAATACCGCGGCCATGATTCCGGCAAAGCAGGGAATCGCGGTATATTTGCCGGTGAGTATCCGGTCAATTCTCATGCTGCGCAGATGCTCTTTGCTTTCCTTTGGCTTAATTACAGTTGCGCTGCATACCTTTTCTATAAAATGAAAGCGCATATCAGCGATGGCAGCGGCACGGTCAAGTCCGCGCTCCTCCTCCATCTGACAGACGATATGTTCGATCATTTCTTTTTCATTCTGACTCAGATTGAGCTGTTCGAGAACCGGCAGATCTCCTTCTGCAACCTTTGTCGCGGCAAAGCGCAGCGGGATTCCCGCCGCTTTGGCATGGTCTTCGATCAGGTGCATAATGCCATGCAGACAGCGGTGCACCGCGCCGCCGTGGTCGTCTGCGTCACAGAAGTCCTGCCGACCGGGGCGCTCCTGATATTTCGCTACATGCATGGCATGGGCAATAAGCTCGTTAATTCCTTCATTTTTCGCAGCTGAGATCGGCACGACGGGGATGCCGAGCATGGCTTCCATCTCATTGACAAGAATGGAACCGCCGTTTTCCCGCACCTCGTCCATCATGTTGAGTGCCAGCACCATCGGAACGTCCAGTTCCATCAGCTGCATGGTCAGGTAGAGATTGCGCTCAATATTTGTCGCATCCACGATATTGATAATGCCGCGCGGATGATCATTCAGGACAAAATTCCGCGTCACAATCTCCTCACTTGAGTAAGGGGACATGGAGTAGATACCAGGCAGATCGGTCACCAGTGTGACGGCCTGTCCTTTGATCGGGCCATCCTTGCGGTCGACAGTCACTCCAGGGAAGTTTCCCACATGCTGATTCGAGCCGGTCAGCTGATTGAACAGGGTTGTCTTGCCGCTGTTCTGGTTGCCTGCCAGTGCGAAAGTAATGGTTTCGCCGTCCGGCAGAGGGTGTTCATCTGCTTTGCTGTGATATTTGCCGCTCTCGCCGAGACCGGGGTGCGGAATGCTTCGGTTGCGGTCTGTTTCTGCATCTGGGCTGCTGCTTTTATCCACAGCTGCGTTTTTTGCGGCAGTATTTTCTTTTCTGCTATCAGATATTGCTGTAATCTCAATTTTTTCCGCATCCGCCAGCCGCAGCGTCAGCTCATAGCTGTGGATGCGCAGTTCCATCGGATCGCCCATCGGGGCGAGCTTCACCATCGTCACTCTGGCTCCGGGGATCAGTCCCATGTCCAGAAAATGCTGCCGCAGCGCGCCCTCGCCGCCGACAGTCATGATCGTGGCAGATTTTCCGATTTCCAGTTCTTTTAAAGTCATTTTCTCATCAGCCTCCTAATGTTAAAGAGAATCGGGCATCAGCCTGACAATTTTGTCGAACTGATTGTAACACAGGCAGCTGTTTGGGACAATATTTGTTTCCATTTCATCTGTTTCATCTGTTTCAGGCTTCCACGTCCTCAAATGGCAGATTGTGATAGTCATTTTCCGCATTGTTCATTTTATCCATATTTACGGATCTGTTTCTGTATTCTTTTGGCGTGCATCCATGCAGTTTTTTGAATACGCGGTTGAAGGTCTGCTGGTTGTTGAATCCGGATTCTACAGCTATGCGTGTGATGTTCATATCCGTATTCATCAGCAGCATCACAGCATAGTCGATGCGCAGCGTATTAACATAAGAGATAAAGCTGCAGCCAAGCACATTGGAAAAGATTCTGGAAAGCGCGTATTTTCCAATCCCAAAATGATTCGCAACGGAAGAAAGTGTAATTTCTTCCAGATAGTGATCTGCAATATAGGCAATTACACCGCCTGTAATATCCTGCGGGGGCTGCTCTTTGTAATCTTCCAGTGTAAGCTCTGAAAACAGCCGACAGAGGATGAGCGAGAGGAGTGATCCAATCAGAGCCATGTCGTTTTCCTGAGGCCGCAGCTCATATAACTTCTTTTCCGCATAGAGGACATCCTCATGAATCTGATCGGAGCTTAGTTTTGGCGATGTGGGATGTTTTGTCATAAGCTGTGGTTTGAGCAGCGGGAGAAGATCGACATAACAGTTTATGATATTAAGCTGTGTTTCAGCGGCCATGGAAAGCGTATGATAAGAATGAGGGATGTTCGGAAAAATTATCACAAAATCTCCCGGATGAATCGAATATTTTGCATTTCCAACCTGCATTTCAAGCAACCCTTTTACAACATGAACCAATTCAATATACTGATGCAGATGAAGGGGATATTGCAGAGATGTGGTCTCTTCGTAAGAAATATAATAGTCTCTTTTGTTTTCATAGAACATAGTTTCACATCCTTTGCAACGATTGTGTGGTATTTGCTGGGTAATTGTGAAATATTATTACATAATATATGGTAAAATGTCAATTAAAAGCATGTATTGCGTAACAAATAACAAAAATATTTTACAGGAGGTATGGTATGGATTTTAAGGTTGCAGTAATAGGTGCTGGAAGCCTGGTGTTTGCGAGAACTCTCTTTACAGATCTGATGTCGGTTCCGGAATTTCATGGCATCCGGGTGGCTTTTACGGACATCAATCCGGATAATCTGGAGAAAGCGACCTCTCTTTGCCAGAGAGATCTGGATGAGAATCACATTCCGATTCGGATTGAGTCGACAACGGATCGCAGGGAGGCGTTTCGCGGAGCAAGATACATTATTAACTGTGTTCGGATTGGCGGGCTGGAAGCTTTTGAGACGGATATTGATATTCCGCTGAAGTACGGTGTAGATCAATGTGTGGGAGATACACTGTGTGTGGGAGGCATTATGTATGGGCAGCGCGTGATCGCTGAACTTTTGCAATTCTGTAAGGATATTCGGGAAGTTGCTGAAAAAGATGCGATCATGTTGAATTATTCCAATCCAAATGCTATGGCGACATGGGCTTGCAATAAATATGGCGGTGTAAAAACAATCGGTTTGTGTCATGGCGAGATTCATGGAGAAGCGCAGATCGCAGAGGTGCTGAAGATTCCGAGAGAGGAGCTGGATATTACCTGTGCCGGGATCAATCATCAGACATGGTACATTTCTGTCCGGTACAATGGGAAAGAGA
>JAJBVF010000004.1 GCA_020859965.1 Clostridiales bacterium | reverse complement strand
TGACAGAATTAGAAACGCTGGATCGGATACTGCCTGTCGGTCCGCTTAAAATTGCAGCTTTGGAAGGATGCCGTGAATTTGGCCGGGCAGTAGACGCATGTCTGGTGGAATCCAGAAAGAACAGTCCTTTGAATCCGGAGACCAGTAATGTCATCTCGCAGCCGGGATATATTGCGGATACGTATCTGCTCGATTGCAGTTGTCCGCGCTTTGGTACAGGGGAAGGCAAAGGACAGATCAATGACTCCGTTCGCGGTACAGATCTTTACATTCTCGTTGATGTGTGCAATTACAGCCTGACTTATACTGTCTGCGGACATGTAAACCATATGTCCCCGGACAATCATTTTCAGGATCTGAAACGTATTATCTCGGCGGCAAACGGTAAGGCGAAGCGCATTAATGTCGTGATGCCATTTTTATATGAAGGAAGGCAGCACAAGCGTTCCAAGCGGGAATCTCTGGACTGCTCCCTTGCGCTGCAGGAACTCGTGGATATGGGTGTGACTAATATTATCACCTTTGACGCGCATGATCCGCGGGTTCAGAATGCGATTCCACTGAGTGGATTCGACTCTTTTATGCCGACTTATCAGTTCCTGAAGGCGCTGGTGGATCATGTGGAGGATTTTCAGATTGACAATGACCATCTGATGATTATCAGTCCGGATGAAGGCGCGATGAGCCGTGCCGTCTATTTTTCCGGTATTCTCGGCGTGGATATGGGAATGTTTTATAAGCGGCGCGACTATTCTGTCATCGTGAACGGGAAGAACCCGATCGTGGCCCATGAATTCCTGGGAGACTCCGTCGAGGGGAAAGATGTGATCGTCGTGGATGATATGATCTCCTCCGGCGAGAGTATGCTGGATGTCGCGAAACAGGTGAAGGAGCGCGGGGCAAAGCGTGTATTTGTATGTACGACGTTTGGCCTGTTTACAGACGGCCTGAAGAAGTTTGATGAATATTACGAAAAAGGGTACATCACGAAGGTGGTGACGACTAATCTGCATTACCGGATACCGGAGCTTCTGACAAAGCCGTGGTATGCGGAGGCGGATATGACAAAGTTTCTGGCCACTATTATTGAAGCTTTGAATCATGATTCTACTTTAAGCAATATAGAGAGTCCGACGGCGAAGATCCATGAGCTGCTCTCTAAGATCAGGAAAGAGGAGTCGGAAAAACACTGAACAGCTGCTGCCTGGGGCAGCGATAAGGAAGATTGCCCCGGCAAGACGAAAAGCCGGGGTTTTGACTTTTGGATCTATGAAGAAGAAAACTACAGAACATATTATAAAAGAAATCGTACCTGACAGTATTGCCGAAGAACTGGAACTCGAGCCGGGGGACGTGGTACTGGCTGTCAATGATCAGGAGATTGAGGATGTTTTTGACTATCATTATCTGATCAATGAAGAATATCTGACGGTTCGTGTACGAAAAGCGGATGGAGAGGACTGGGAGCTGGAGATTGAGAAAGAATACGAGGAAGATCTTGGTATTGTTTTTGAAAGCTCCCTGATGGATGAATATCGTTCCTGCCGGAACCATTGCATCTTTTGTTTTATCGATCAGATGCCAAAGGGGATGCGGGAAACCCTTTATTTTAAGGACGATGATTCCCGGCTTTCCTTTTTACAGGGAAACTACGTGACACTTACGAACATGAGCGATCATGACATTGATCGTATTATCCGCTATCATCTGGAGCCGATCAATATTTCGTTCCATACGATGAATCCGAAGCTGCGCTGTGAGATCCTTCGCAATCGTTTTGCGGGAGATGTTTTTCCCAAGGTGCAGCGCCTTGCAGACGCGGGAATTGAGATGAACGGACAGATCGTGCTCTGCCGCGGCATCAACGATGGGGAAGAGCTGGAATACTCGATCAGAGAACTGACAAAGTATCTGCCTTATCTGCAGAGCGTCTCGGTCGTGCCGGTTGGCCTGACAAAATTTCGCGACGGATTGTATACGCTGGAGTCTTTTACTTCTGCAGACGCAGAACAGGTGATCGACACCATTGAAGCATGGCAGGAAAAACTATATGACAGGTATGGTCTGCATTTCGTCCATGCCTCTGATGAGTGGTACATTCTTGCCGGTCGGCCTTTTCCGGAAGAGGAGAGATATGATGGTTATCTTCAGCTGGAAAACGGGGTCGGTATGATGCGCCTGCTTTTTGAAGAAGTGGAAGAAGCACTGCAGGACGCCCAAAAGGCAGGAGCTGTGACTGGTGGGGATAATATCGGGTTTGAACCGAAAAGACCCGAAGGATATGAGGACTCTGATGCAGACAGACCCTGCGGGAATATCCGGGAAGTATCCATTGCGACCGGCCTGCTTGCAGCGCCATTCATTCAGGAACTGTGTGACCGTATCTGCGCGCAGTATCCGCGCATTCGCTGCCATGTCTACGCGATCCGCAATGACTTTTTCGGAGAACTGATCACCGTATCCGGTCTGATCACAGGTGCTGATCTGATCGCACAGCTTAAGGAGCAGAAGCTTGGTAAAGAGCTCCTGTTGTCATGCAGTATGATGCGGAGCACAGAGCAGGTATTTCTGGATGACATCAGTCTTAAGGAACTGGAAAATACTTTACAAATCCCTGTCCGTATTGTAGAATCAGACGGTCATGATTTTGTGAGAGCAATTATTGGGGAGTGAGAGAACGGTAAGCTGCGTCATTCGAAACGGCAAAGCCGGTGGCGCGGATTTCGTTTTCACTCTCAGAGAGTGGGGACATTTTATGAGTAAACCAATTGTTGCGATTGTAGGCAGGCCGAATGTAGGAAAATCTACTCTGTTTAATGCGCTGGCCGGTTCCAAGATTTCAATCGTGAAAGATACGCCGGGTGTGACCAGAGACCGTATTTATGCGGATGTGGAATGGCTGAACCTGAGTTTTACGCTGATCGATACCGGAGGAATCGAGCCGGACAGCAAGGACATCATGCTTTCCCAGATGCGGGAACAGGCGCAGATTGCGGTAGATACGGCGGATGTGATCATTTTTCTGGTGGACTGCCAGCAGGGGCTGGTGGATTCGGACGCAAAAGTGGCGGACATGCTCAGGCGTTCGCACAAGCCTGTTGTACTGGTCGTGAATAAAGTAGACAGTTATCAGAAATACATGGCGGATGTCTATGAATTTTATAATCTTGGTATCGGTGATCCAGTGCCGATCTCTTCCGCGAACCGGCAGGGACTTGGCGATATGCTGGACCGGGTGACTTCATATTTTGATCCGGAAAAGACATATACAGAGGAAGATGACCGGCCGCGTATAGCGATCGTGGGGAAACCGAACGTAGGAAAATCCTCTCTGATCAACAAGCTTCTTGGGGAAAATCGTCTGATCGTTACGGATATTGCCGGGACGACACGCGATGCGGTCGATGCGGCTGTGAAATGGAATGACCGGGAATACATTTTTATCGATACGGCCGGCTTGCGCCGGAAAAGCCGGATCAAAGAGGAGATTGAACGCTACAGTATCATTCGTACGGTGTCTGCCGTGGAGCGCGCGGATGTCGTCGTTCTGATGATAGACGCTACAGAAGGAATTACAGAGCAGGATGCCCATATTGCCGGGATCGCGCATGAGCGCGGCAAGGGAATTGTGATTGCTGTAAATAAGTGGGATGCGATCGAGAAAGACGGCAAGACGGTTTACCGATATACAGAAAAAATCCGCCAGGTGCTTTCCTATATGCCATATGCAGAGATCCTTTTTATCTCTGCAGAGACCGGTCAGCGCCTTCCAAAGCTGTTTGAGACGATTGATCTGGTCATCCAGAATCAGTCGATGCGGGTCAAGACCGGTGTATTGAATGAGATCATGGCGGAGGCAGTGGCGCTTCAGCAGCCGCCTTCGGATAAGGGAAAACGTTTGAAGCTTTTTTATATCACACAGGCCAGAGTAAAGCCTCCTACGTTTGTGATCTTTGTCAATGATAAGGATCTGATGCATTTTTCCTATACGAGATATCTGGAAAACCGTATCCGGGATGCGTTTGGATTCCGGGGTACGCCGCTGAAATTTATTATCAGGGAACGAAAGGAAAAAGAGAAATAAATGGAACGCTTGGCATGTCTTGCAATCGGTTATGTGTTTGGACTGTTTGAAACCAGTTATATTTATGGGCGTCTGCATGGGATAGATATCCGCAATTATGGAAGCGGGAACGCGGGAACTACAAATATGTTCCGTACGATGGGAAAAGGCGCAGGTGTGATTACGTTTCTGGGAGATGCGTTTAAGCCTATTTTTGCTGCTGTGTTTACCTGGCTGCTGTTTGGCCGGAATCATGCGGATATCTGGCCGCTGCTTTGCCTTTACACGGGGGCAGGCGCGATTCTTGGACATAATTTTCCGTTTTATCTGGGCTTCCGGGGAGGGAAAGGCATCGCTGCTACAGGCGGTACGATTATGGCTTTGAACCGTCCGATGTGCGCACTTGCGATTCTGACCTTTGCGGCCGGCTTTTTCCTGACAGGATATGTCTCTGTCGGTTCGCTGATGGTGTGCGTCGGGTTTCTGATCGAGACAGTGGTCTTTGGACAGTTGGGTATATTCGGAATGACGCAGGGACATTTATATGAACTTTATGTTGTTGCTGCCGCACTGGCTGTTCTTGCTTTCTATCAGCACAGAGGGAACATCGACCGGCTGCGTAAAGGAGAAGAGAGAAAAGCGGGCATTTTTCAGAAGAAAGAAAAAAAGTGATCCTATCGAATGGAAACAGGAGGTATATGTATGGCGAAAATCGGCGTTATCGGTGCGGGAAGCTGGGGGCTGGCTCTCGCGAAGCTTTTGTATGAAAATGGGAATGAAGTGACGTTGTGGTCTTTTCTGGAATCGGATGCCGAGCTGCTTCGGACAACCCATGAGCTGAAATCCAAGCTTCCGGGTGTGCAGATCCCTGAGCAGATCCGTGTGACTTCTGATCTGTCTGCCGCTGTTCCGGGCAAGGATCTCCTGGTTCTCGTAAGTCCTTCGGCGGTCGTGCGAGAGACTGCGGAAAAAATGAACCCTTTTGTCGAGGAAGGCACGGTGATCGTAAATGCTGCAAAAGGTATTGAGGAAGGCACACTTATGACCATGACGGACATCATTGAAGATGTCATTCCTCAGGCGAATGCAGCTGTGATCTCAGGGCCAAGCCATGCGGAGGAGGTAGCGCGGGGGCTTCCTACCACGATCGTGATCGGGGCACGGGACGAGGCTACGGCGAGAAAGCTTCAGAAGCTTTTTATGAGTCCGGTATTCCGCGTTTATATCAGCTCGGATATGATCGGGATCGAGCTCGGAGGATCGCTGAAGAATGTGATCGCGCTGGCGGCGGGAATTGCTGACGGTATGGGATACGGTGACAATGCCAAAGCAGCACTGATCACACGTGGAATGGTTGAGATTGCGAGACTTGGCACAAAAATGGGAGGACATTTTGAAACCTTCTGCGGGCTGACCGGAATTGGGGATCTGATCGTTACCTGTGCCAGCATGCACAGCCGCAACCGGCGCGCCGGCATTCTGCTTGGCCAGGGCTATTCGATGGAAGAGGCGATGAAAGAGGTCAATATGGTTGTGGAAGGTGTATATTCTACAAAATCTGCAGTTGCTCTTGCAAAGAAATATAAGGTAGAGCTTCCCATCATCGAACAGGTCAATAAGGTTTTATTTGAAGGAAAAGACCCGAAAGAGGCGGTATCGGCGCTGATGCTGCGCGATATGGGTGTGGAAAATTCCCTGACACCCTGGTAAAATACATACGAAATTGACATAAAAACTGAATGTATTTTTTTGAATACTTTTTATGAAAAATAACCGGAAATCATTGCGATTTTCGGTTATTTATGTTAGTATCTAACTAATACTTCCCACATGAAAAAGCGCCATGGTTCCTTATTATAAGCGGTTTT
>JAJBVF010000330.1 GCA_020859965.1 Clostridiales bacterium | reverse complement strand
TTCTTATTCTATCCCCGCAATCCATATCCGTCAAGTTTTTCTTTTATGTGAATTGTACCTGGAAAGTTCGATCGCATCCTCAATCTCCAGATCCCGCTCTCCCGCCAGTGATTCCAGATGATGACGAAATTCATGCAGCAGGACTTTTCTGATCTTTTCGCGAAGCGCCTCGTCTGAAAGTGCACCACAGCAGCGTAAAAAAGAGCCATAATACAGCACCACAAACCGTCCCAGATAGTATTCCCGATGATACTCACCCAATACAAAAAGATCACCGTTCCGGGCTGCCGGGTGCAGCAGCGCCCGTTCCTTCACGATAATCCCTCCGTTCAAATCCCGGAAAAACGCCTCCGGAAAAGTATCCGCTATTTCATAAGCCGCAGTCTCAAATTCGTCAAAAGTCATTCTACGAGTCCCTCTTCTGACCCTTCGGGCAGGAGGCGCCGTTTCGCCTCATACCCTTTACTTTAGTGCTGCCGCCATCAGGCGGCAGTCTTTGCTGTGTTCACAGCACCCGTAATCGCAGTCAGAAGAGAGCAAATTGCGCTTACCATCTTCACCAGAGCCAAACTCGCAGAGAACTGTGCGCGTCTGATTCTGTTTTTTGCAAAAGCCGCTCATAAATTCCTCTGTCTCTTCCGTCATTCCTGTTCCTTCTATCTTTTCTGTCTTTCCCGTTTCTTCCACCCTGTCCATCCCTTTGCCAACAGCTTTTTCTGATCAGTCCTGTCTGGTTTTCCCTTCGACTGACTCTTTCCGGACTGTTGATTCTTCTTCGTCAGTTCCATCTTTTTTCGCACCCAGATGCTTCGCCGCAGACTGTTTCAGAGCCGCAAACGCATCCCTGTGCCGATATGAGATTGCCCGCGGATTTCTTTTCAGCAGGCCGCGGATCGATTTTCCATGCAGTCTGTGCATGATCTCAGACTCCGCAGCCAGCCGATTGGTTTTTTCCTGCACTGCAGCCAGTCTCGCTGACAGATCCTGCTGCACTGCCGCTCTATCCGTGATCTCCCGCATCTGTGCGGAGACTTTCTCGCCCGCTCTTTCGCCGGCTGCTTTCATAAGTGCCTCAAGCTCCTGTCTGCGCTCATTCAGCTCCCGTCTGCCCTCACTCATGGCTTTTTCCAGTTCCAGCCTGCGCTCATTCAGTTTTTCAATCTCTTCACGTACTCGATCCCACTGGATCAGGATATTGCGCAGATTCATTGCCGCGTGGAATGATGTCACCACATCCGCTGTGACAAAAGGTGTGATCACAAATACAAGATTCGCTGTGATCTGTTCATCCACAGCAAGCACCAGTCTCTCCAGGCGTACCTGAATCACATCCACCACCAGGATCGTCATGACACTCCAGCAAAGCACAGACGCCAGACAGATATATCCATTCAGATTCAGAAAACGATCCGAATAATCCCAGTAACGTACGCGAAACAGGCGCTCCATGACAGCCCCTGTCACATATTCCAGCACTGCAGCCGCCGCCATCCCCACAAGGCACATCAGCGGCACACTGTCCCGGAACGGAATCGTGACGATCAGTATACAGATGGCTCCGCTCCCATAGATTGGAAGAAGAGGACCCTTTAAAAATCCCCGGTTCACCCAGTGTTTTTCTTTTATTGATACATAGGTACATTCAAACAGCCAGCCCAGAAAACAGTAAATGTAAAAAAACAGTACCCACTGCGAAAATGTATACACTTCCATTTTATTCTGTCATCTCACTTTTCCGTCACATGTTTTCGGTTCCTATTCTTCTTCGCTTCTTGATTGTTCCTCTTTTCGGCTGTCCTGCTTTTGAAAATCTCGTTTCCAAAGCGCCCACTTTGCCAGTTCATTTTAACAGCTCATTTTAACGGCTCATTTCGAGCAGCTTATTTTTGAGTTCCTGCTCCATACGGTTCAGCTCATCCTCGGCTGCACGCCGTTTCTGACGTCCGTCCTCCTGGATCTTCACCACTTCATCCAGCGTCGAAATCAGACTCGCGTTTGTTGTCTTTAAGGTCTCCAGATCGACAATCCCGCGCTCGGACGCTTTCGCGCTCTCTACTGTCGCCATCTTCAGCTGCTCCGCATTCTTGCGCAGAAGCTGATTTGTCATATCCGTAACTTCCTTCTGCGCCTTCGCCGCCTGATTTGCATGCTCCACGCCAAGAGCAATCACCATCTGGCTTTTCCAGAGCGGAATCGTATTTACAACTGTAGTCTGGATCTTCTCGATCATCATCGTATCGCTCGACTGTACCAACCGGATCTGCGGCGCAGTCTGAATCGCGATCATACGTGTCAGTTCCAGGTCGTGAATCTTCTTTTCAAAGCGTTCACAGAGATCCTGCAGATCCTTCGCGGCCTGTGCGTCCTCCGGCAGGTTGCTCTTCTCTGCTTTCTCGACCGCATCCTTCACTTCCGTCGCGCGCACTTCCTCCAGCCTCTTCTTACCGGCCAGGATGTACATGGAAAGCTCCTTAAAATAAGAAAGATTCAGGCCATACATCTTATCCAGCACCGCCACATCCTTCATCAGCTGTACCTGGTGATCTTCCAGCGCCTCGCAGATCTTCTCCACATTTACTTCCGCTTTCTCATATTTGGCTTTCATAGCGGCTACTTTATTCCCACTCTTTTTAAACCGTCCCAGAAAGCCCTTCTCTTCTTCATCCACATCAAAACTTTTCAGCTCTGTCACAAGCCCGGAGATCATGTCCCCGACCTCGCCGAGATCCTTCGTGCGCACATTTTTCAATGCAGTCTCTGAAAAATCCGCCATCTTCTTCTGTGTACCCGCGCCATACTGCAAAATGCCGTTGGAATCATGCAAATTGATCTGCCGGCTGAAATCATCCACCATTTTCCGTTCTTCCGGAGTAAGCGAATCTTCTGTCAGCTGCGGATCCGCCGGTGCCGTCTGCGTCTCCTGCACAACAGGTGCTGCCTTCGTCTCTTCCACCGGCGTGCCAAATGTCAATACGGGCGCCGGAGCTTCTGCAAACTCTTTAAATTCGTCCATTTTCTTCTCCTCCTGTGATTCTTCTTTTTTCTTTCTTTTCTCTTTCTATGCGCACTTTACTTTTCCTTATCTGTCAACAGTTTTTACTTATCTTTATTCTTTTTCTGTGCTGTCAGCTTTTTCTCCTGTCTTTTTATTGCCCCCGCCCATTTTGAAATCCTGTTTTGTCAGACCTTCCTGGGCAAGCATCGTGTTCAGCACAGAAATATCGGACGAAATGTCCCATGCCTGCTCTTCATACAAGCTGTCCAGCAGGTTCTCAAATGCTGTGTTGAGCGTATCCAGTGCTGCCTCGATCTCGCGCTTCGTAGTATCGATATTCTGTCCGCTGACCGGTTGGTCGTCAAGCTCACAATATGCGTCCAGAAGCTTCCGCGTTGTCGGCAGATAATAACTCATCATTTTCCGCAAGTCAGACACTGCATCCGGATTCTTCTCCGCCTCACGGAAAATCCTCGTCACCACCAGTTCCAACCGATTCAGCTTCGCCGTGATTTCCTCTCCGGGAATCCGTTCATTGCACTCATGGATATGCCGGATATATTTCTGTCCTTCTTCGATCAGTGCCTGATGCTCCGGTGTTCGCTCCTTCGCGTTCCCGCCAGCCGCTGTCCCGTTCGATTTTGCTTCTGCCGTATTCCGCGCATCGGTAGCCTTAGAACCTTCCCCGCCCGCCGCAGATCTGGTTTTCCCCGTCCCCGATGCTCCTGTTCCAACGCCTGAGACAGTCGTTTTCGCGTCGTTCATCGACTGCTCATTTCTGCGCCTTTCATATTCCTCTTCTGTCTGAAGATACTGCTGATAAGTCGCCTGATCCGTGATCAGAAGCGTCTCCTGCCGATCCAGATACCCTTCTGCGAAATAGCCGCGTCGGATCATTTTTTTCAGATCCTTTTTCACATATTTCGCGTTTTCACCGATGCCCGCCGCCAGCTCTTCGATCTTGCAGTAGGTCCGTGTCCCGATCAGCTCCTGATATCTGCGAAATCTTCTTGTAATCCCGCGCCGGTTCTGCCCGCTAATCCCGAGCAGACAGCTGCCCACAAAGCAGCCTCCCGTCGTGACAGAGCTTCCAAGCAGCAGCGCCAGACTGCCCACCGCCAGAGAGGCTGCCGTGCTAAGCGCAAGGCTCAAGCCAAAAATGGTGCTCAGGCCAAATCCCAGATATTTCATTACCTTACTTCCGACCTCTCCCGGCAGCTTTCGTCCTGCCGGCACCGGCTGATAGTTCCTGGCATTCGACTGTGTGCGGCCGCCTGCCGCTCCCCAGGCACGACTATTCTGACCATATGCACCGCTTCCGGAAGCGTTTGCCTGTCCATACGCGCTGCTGTTCTGACCGCCCGCCTGCTCATACGCTCTGCGGGCACGATCCGCAGATCCCCGGTAAGTCTGGTCCTGTCCGCCGTCCGCCCCGTCGTACGCATCGCCGGATGAATTGCTGTATGCACTGCCTTCCGTCTGCCCGTAGCCTGAACCATCACGATACGTCTGCTCATAGCCTGATCCGCTACTGTACGTCTGGTTCGTTCCGCGTCTGCCTCCGCCGCCGAGATTTCCCCGCAGTGCATCCTGCACGCCGTCCACTGCATCGTTCACCACAGCTGAAATCGTATTCCCAAGCTGTGAAAAATCTCCCGTATCCACAGCCTCCTGTACCAGATTTTTTATCTGTTCACCGGCTTCGTACCAGTCGTTCCTTGTCATAGCGCACTCCTTCTATCTGCAGCAGCTACTCCTTTTACCCTATTCTTGCCAATAGACTGCGGATGTTCTGGCTCCTGTTTTAACTGATGCCTTCTTAGAACATTTGTAAGTCCCTTTAAAAAGATGAGAGATCTCAATCGCATAATCTTGCTTACTGTAAATCGTACCGCCTGTGATCACAACTTTACCACTTAAAACATTTAATGCAATGCTGTATTTTCCAGTCGCTCTCAGAACTCCGCCGCTCATCTTGAAAGTACCATCATTGTTGACGGTGTTTGCGTGACTGCCGCAGACACTTTTCAGCGTACCGCCTGTGATTTTCAGTGTTCCGCCATTGGCAACAAGTGGCCCGACAGCAACACTTGTCGACCCTTTCGTATTTGTAAAGGTCCCTCCGGAAATTGTCAGATTGCCATGGTTGTTTATTAATAAATTGGATTTTGTTTTGAATGTGCCGCCCGAAATCGACATTGTGGCCCCGCTTTTATTATAAATCTCATTTGTCTGCGACGCCGCTGTCTGATAATAGGTTCCCTTCTTAATCGTCATCTTTCCGCTGTTTTCGATGGAAGTGTCTTTACTTTTCATCGTGAAATTCTTAATCTTCATCGTACCGCTGCTGCCGTTCGTAATTGAATGACAGATCGTCGCACTTTTGATCGTTGCCGTTCCATTATTCTCAATGGAATAGCAGGTCGTATCCGATACAGTCAGCTTAGCGCCTGCCTGAATCTCAATCTTTGGAGAATTTGCCTTGATGGTCTTCAGCGACGACAGGATGACTTTGGTCCCTTCATTTGCCACAAGAGAGATTCCAAGCGTCCCGTTTTTCATCGTCACAGTTCCCTTGCGAACGTAAATCGCGGCATGTCCCCCACCATTGGTCATCTTATAGCCATTCAAATCAATCGTATAGGAAACGTCCGCTTCAAGCTTCAGATCCCGCGATCCCGACTCAGCGGCAAATTTTTTCTGCAGCGTGATGATCTGGCCATTCTGAACCTCCTTGACCGCATCATAAAGCGATGAATATTCTGTATCGCCGATCGTAGCAGCCACACCCGACGCGGCGGACACAGGTATAGATGACAGCAGAAACAGAAGCAAAAGCACCAGTAAACCGAATTGCTTTTTCCTTTTCATAAACAATCTCCCTTCTTTTCATTCAAGCGCTGTGAGCTCACCATTTATCCGGCCTGTTTCCAAGCCGTATGTTGTTTATGGTATTCTCAATTT
>JAJBVF010000447.1 GCA_020859965.1 Clostridiales bacterium | reverse complement strand
TTTTTAGTGAGTGCTAACAGCTTGCCTGTAAGGACTTTTTTTCCAATAAGAAAGTTCCTGAATCTCTCTGTCGTATAAAAGTTTATAAAAATGGAATCTGTTTCTGGTGAAAAAATCTACTGAGCATTCCATCCCAGGCGTGTTCCAGGGTTTTATCGAGAGTGAATACGTTCATGGCAAGACCGCTGACACAAGTGATCGATTTTCCGTCGAAAGAGATATTTAAAAACAGACCGTCTACCTGATCCGCAGAAAAAGAGACTCCGCTCTGTAAAAGGAGCTTTTCAACATTGTGGGGTGCCAGACGGAAGATAATACGGAATTTCAGTGGGGTATGTTTTCCCTTTGTCAGATCATAAAAGAATGGGCGTATCCTCCTCCAGAGAGTATAGCCGGATTTTTCTGCTGTAAGAAGAGCAGCTTCTTCCGTATTCAGGTAATCCGGATGGAAAGATCCGTCGATCTGGAAGGTGGCAAATGTAGTAATAGATGCTTCTGAGAGCAGAAACGTATCGAAAGTATCATCTGTGAGGAGCTTTTTCATAAAGCCAAGATTGTCCTGAATCTGGAAAGAACGCAAAAGAGAGACCTCCTTATGGCAGAACGGGCGGCGAAGAGAAAGGAAAGAATATTCTTTAGTCGCTCGAATCATATTGAATCATAGTATTAAGTATGTGACGGAATCATTTCTGCGTCTTGATTATATATGAGAGCGGGAATGGATGGCAATAGAAAAAATACTTAAAATATTGTGAAACAGAAAATTTCCCCTTTTCAAGAAGAAAGGAATATGATATAACTGATGTAGTTTCAAAAACCACATTTTAAAAGAATGAAAACCGAGAACGGCTTACGTCGTTTACTATAATTGTTGGAGGATTACTATGGAATATGTGATTGTGATGGACAGCTGCGGAGAACGCACAGAGAAGATGAAAGCAGACGAACGCATTCTCGCTGCTCCGCTGACCATGCAGGTAGATGATGATGTGATCGTGGATGATGACAGCTTTGATCAGGCTGACTTCCTGAAAAAAATAGCAGCAAGTCCCAATAGCCCGAAGTCTGCCTGCCCTTCACCTGATTTTTATAAAACTGCATTTGAGAAAGCCGAAAAGCGCGCGTATGCGGTGACGCTCTCAGCGGAGCTGAGCGGTTCGTGTAACAGCGCAGTGCTGGCCAGAGACCTTCTGGAAGAAGAGGGGAGTAGCCTTCAGATTCATGTCTTTAATTCCCGTTCCGCTTCTGTAGGTGAGACACTGATCACTGCCAGGATTCAGGAATGTGAGGAGGCCGGAATGTCTTTTGATGAGGTCGTAGATACCGTGGAGGCTTATATTGATGGACAGAATACCTATTTTGTACTGGAGAATCTTGAGACCCTGCGAAAGAACGGACGCCTGAGTAATGTCAAGGCATTTGTTGCATCTGCGCTGAGGATCAAACCGGTTATGGGAGCGACGCCGGAAGGCACGATTATACAGCTGGATCAGGCACGCGGGATCAATAAGGCACTTGTGAAGATGGTGGATTATATTGTGGATCAGGTAGAAAATCCGGCAGAGAAGATTCTTGGTGTGTCAAACTGCAATTGTCCGGAACGTGGTCGTATGGTTCTGGAAGCGATTACGAAGCGCATAAAAGTCAGGGATGTGATTTTCGTGGACACAGCGGGTATTTCTACCATGTATGCGAACGACGGAGGTATCATTGTAGTGATCTGAGAATCCGGCGCAGCCAAATTGCAGCTTCGAACCTTCGCAGGCGGATGTCAGAGAGATATTGCACAGGAATCCGCGAGCAGGTAAAAAACGGTTGAATTTTTCCCGAAATGGTGTATACTGATAGAAGCAGTTAGGCAAAGGAGAGACGTGTACATGAGCCAGGAAAAAGTTGATCGTTATAAGGAACAGAAAAAGAACCGTGCGAAGATCATTAAGAAAGAGAAGCGCCAGTGGATGCTTACAAAGGCAGGCATGGGACTGGTAGCAGTTCTTCTTGTAGCGTGGGTAGGAGTATCTGTTTATAATTATACGGGTACGTCGGATGACACTTCGACTGTGGATCTTCCGACCTATACGGTCAATACGACCGCATTGGATGATTATACAAGTATGCTGACCGCGGAGTGATCTGCCGCTTGTATCACTGATCCTCTTATTGAAAAATGGATCGTCTGTAGTGAGGGTATCCTCAGCAGACGGTCTTTTTTATTTCTGCGAAGCGACGAGCCAAGTGAACGAAATCATAAGAAATCTACCGGCGAGGGCTAAACGAGTGCTGCCGGCATTTGACGCCCCTTATGACATAGTGTGCATGGATATTCGCCGATCAGAATTTTAAAAAACAGAACACGCGGATAGGGGTCAAAAGCGTTCCCCTATCCGACAGAGATACAATGAAACCGGCAGGAGAATCAGCAGCCGCAGCTTCCGGAACCGCTCCACAGTGAATTGCCGCATCCGCCGCAGCAGAAGAGGAGAAGGATGATCCACAGGCAGCTGTTGTCTCCTCCCATACAGCTTCCGCCTATCCCATTGCCGCATCCGCCGCAGCAAAGGAGCAGGAGAATGATCCACAGACAGTTGTTTCCCGTTCCGCTCTCACATCCGCATCCACAATTGGTTGCCGCTAAATCGCTCATTTCGTTTTCCTCCGAAATAGATTTTACATTGTATCATATGTTCCGGCCGGAAAAATGTGACAGAAAGATTTCGTAAACATTCATGGTTCCATATCCCCATTCCTTGTTCGGATACGAATAATCTCTGCGCTGTTTTGCGCTTTGTATGAAAAGCTCTTTCAGTTCAGAAGACGGAAAGAGGCGCGGAGGTTCCTGACGCATTCCGGCATCCAGCAGCAAAGCGGCGGCCCCGGCACCGAGCGCACTTGCAGCAGAGGAACCGGTGATCGGGGAATACATACCGCCTGGCACAGGACAGGTTACCTGCACTCCTGGCGAGGAAAAATCTGGTCTGATCTGTCCGTCCCGCGTGTATCCCCGGCCTGAGTGGACGTAAAGACTGTCTGTGTAGGCATTCCACGTGCTGACACTGATGACAGAGGAAGAACAGGATGGTATCACGAGCGTTGTATCTGCGTTTGCTGCCAGGAAGCGGATGTGAGGATCGACCAGTCCGGTGACAGGCAGCCACAGATGAAAAATCCCGGAAATGATGCCAAGCCCAGCTACGCGTATATGCCAGATGCCGGGAGCCGGGTCAGTAAAACGTATGAGAATGAGCTGAGAATCATTGACGGAATCCGGTACAGACCAGGTAAGAGCAAGTTTGCTTTGCTCCAGTAGGAAAGAAAACTCGCGGGAAGTTCCGTAGCCGGGAGGAATCGGCCGAATGATCTCACCGCGCGGCGAAGTAAAGCCAATGCTGTATAAATCCTGAGCGTCAGCCCACAGTTCGAGCGTAAATCCGGTTGTCTCCTGATCAATCAGGAGTTCTATGTCCGAATGGTCGTTCGCCTTCTGCAGCTGTCAGAGAAAATGGTGTTCCATTCCCGATTCGTTTCAGCTTCCGGTAACAGCATAAATGCCGTGGAGACAGAGCGCCGTATCCAGAACTTCTTCCAAAGGAGAGTTGCCGGTATGACTTCCCTGACTGGTTCCGGATGAGATGCAGATCACAAGCGGCATGGAGAGCAATTCTGCACAGTCGAGCAGATAGCGGATTCCTGTCATCAGATCATTTTCCTGCCAGGCAGCCGCACTATCAGGAATACGAAAATAATCGCGCAGATATTGTTTGGCCGGTTTCA
Source organism: Clostridiales bacterium (assembly GCA_020859965.1). Taxonomy (GTDB): domain Bacteria; phylum Bacillota; class Clostridia; order Lachnospirales; family Lachnospiraceae; genus Choladousia. The sequence continues at coordinate 2,211 of JAJBVF010000447.1, read as the reverse complement.
AGCGTACAAACGCAATGCTGCTTTCAGGAGCGGCTCCGGTAAAACCCTCCCCGGCATCCGGACTTCCGCATGCAATACCGGCGACTGCGGTTCCATGACCGGTAGGGTCACGCTCTGGAACCGGTCTGTCTGAATTACCGGAGAGGAGGATTTCGTCAAGCTGTTCTTTTGTGTATTCGGTGCCATAGGAAATACCGGCTGGCGGAGTACCCCGTGTATCAGACTGATCCCAGAGACGAAGAATCCTGCTGGAGCCATCCTCATTCCGGAAGGCGGGATGGGTGTAATCAATGCCGGAATCAAGAAATCCCACAAGCACCCCCGCGCCGGAGAGCTGCAGATAAGTCCGGATCCGGACAGGCAGAATGCCCGAAGCTTCCAGACTGACAACATTCAGACCGGTAAAAAGCTTTGGCACAGCAAAATAGCCTATCTCATCCACAGTGGCGAGATTGTCAGACAGTGGAGCGTAGAGGATGGAAAACTGATCATCTACCGGTTGGGAAGGGAGTGAACGTGAAGAAACAAGATCAGAAAGAGAAGAAAAACGCCGCACGATCAGATCGGAGTATTCTTCCGATAGTGCGGGTGGGGAAGAGGCAGAATACATAAAACCTCCTGCCGGCCTCCGGATATCCCGGAAACCGGCTGTTTTTTGTATCCTATGAATATGGAAACGGAAAAATGAACAGAAGGTTATTCATCGCCATTTGCAGGGGCAGTGTTCACATGAATATGTGATTTGATCGCCTCGAAGCTCTCACGGCTGATCACATGCTCCATCTTGCAGGCATCCTCCGTGGCAGTTTTTTCATTTACTCCAAGTGAGATCAGCCAGGAAGAGATCCATTTGTGGCGTTCATAAATCTCTTCCGCGATCGCGCGGCCGGATTCAGTAAGTGTGATAAAACCGGCATCGGATACAACGATATGATTTTTAGCGCGAAGATTTTTCATCGCGATACTGACACTCGATTTCTTGAAGCCAAGCTCGGTAGCTACATCAACGGAGCGAACCACTGGGAGGCGTTCGCTGAGGATAAGGATCGTTTCCAGATAGTTTTCTGCAGATTCATTTGGTGCACCCATTTTTATACCTCACAATACATAATATATATTTTCAAATATAAATTATCTATCTGCCATGCAGATACAACAATTAATATTGAGTATAACATCAAAACAAAAAAGCGTAAAGAAAAATCATCTTTAAAAATGTCTGAAAAACATCTTGACGTTATCAAAATGTTAGAGTATACTAACCCCGAAGTGAAGAAAAGCTGTCTGAATCTGAAAGGGGAAGATATGATGCCGCTAAGTATGGCAAAGACAGGAGAAGCCAATATTATCAAAAAGATTGGTGGAAAAGAAGATACCAGACAATTCCTTGAGAATCTTGGATTTGTTGCGGGCGGTGTGGTTACAGTCATTTCTGAAGTGAGCGGAAATCTGATTGTGAATATCAAGGATTCCCGTGTCGCAATTGGCAGAGAGATGGCAAACCATATTATGGTCTGATTTCAGGAAAGGGGAAAGGAAGAGCATTATGAAAACATTGAAAGATGCTGCCGTCGGCCAGACGGTTACCGTTCAGAAGATTTCCGGTGAGGGCCCTGTGAAGAGGCGTATCATGGACATGGGTATTACAAAAGGAGTTGAGATTTTTGTCCGCAAAGTGGCTCCGCTCGGCGATCCGGTGGAAGTGACTGTGAGAGGGTATGAATTATCGTTGCGCAAAGCAGATGCGGAAATGATTCAGATAATTTAGTGAATGTTTTTTTTGTATGCGAGTTAGTAATGGCGTACAAATATCAGATATTCATAACTAATATCAGTTGTACAAGACAAATATTAGACATGATGAATAAAAATTAGAATAATATAATTACAATCAGATGACAAATCAGATCAGTTCATTGTCATACTGATCAGAAATGCATAGTTTTTCACTGCCACAGGAACGTATTTCTATTATATTCAGGAATCTTAAGGAAGAAGGAGAAGAGTATGGCAATCAAAATAGCACTTGCGGGCAACCCGAACTGCGGGAAGACGACGCTGTTCAACGCATTGACGGGTTCCAATCAGTACGTCGGCAACTGGCCGGGTGTAACAGTAGAAAAAAAGGAAGGCAAGCGGCAAGGACAGAAGGATGTCGCACTCATGGACCTTCCGGGTTTCTATTCCCTTTCTCAATATACGCGGGAGGAA
>JAJBVF010000055.1 GCA_020859965.1 Clostridiales bacterium | reverse complement strand
TGATCGTGAACGGATATAAAAAAGACGGCGATGAATATAGCATGGATGCGATGCCGTAAATATCCCTTGACTTTTGTGGGCACATAAGTTAAAATAAAGAAAAATCAGAAGTCAGGGGATATTATGAGCAAGAAAATGGGACGGCCGACAGACGACCCGAAAACGATAATAAAAAAAACGAGGATTTCTGAAAAAGATGCACAGAAGTTGAAGACGTGCAGCCAGTTGACAGGCAAAACAGAATCAGAAATTATTAGAATGGGAATAGATGCCATTTTTAAAACATTAGCCAGAAAGGGGGATGCAGAATGATCTACGAGATAACGCAAGGTGGTATACTAATTACTATCATCTGCTTCCTGATTATATGGTTATGGTATCGAAGAGATAAGAAAAGAAAAAAAGAACAGGAAGAACAAAAATATCACAAAAATTTGGAGATTTCGCGAAAAGCAAAAGAGACCGCAAGACAGATGGAAGAGGAAAAGAGGAAAAGAGAGGAAAAAACACAAAAACGATTAGCGGAATTAAGAACTGTGGAAGTTTATTTTACAGAAGAACAGAATGAGAAAAGAAAATTCTGCGTAGAAAAGAGTAAGAACTCTATGATTTCGGAAAATGCAATCTTTATGCTCTATCAAGTACTTCATCAGCCGACAGTAGAAAAGCAGGAAATGATTGACCTCATTGGTGAAGGTGAAGGCAGGTATTATAACGTATTTACATTGAACAAGGAAGATCAGGAAAGAATGGAGTACTGTAAGAAATGGCTTGGAGTTGGTGAAACTGAGGTATATGCAATTGGATTAGAAATCTATCGACAGTATCTTGAACAGTAAGATAATAATATAAACAGAAACAAAGTAAGGCGAATCTGAAAAGGTTCGCTTTTATTATGCAATAAAAGGAGATTGACTATGGCGTTTAATTTGAGAGGTGTTATCGCTCTTGACGGAGAAGCAGAATTAAGAAAAGCGGTTACAAACATTAATTCTTCCCTGAGAGAACTGAAATCAGAATTGGCAAATACTGAAGAAAAATTTAGTGGCCAGGCAAACTCTATGAATGCGCTGCAGTCAAAGTACGATACACTTTCTTCGGCGGTGGAGCAGTCCAGACAAAAGCAAAAAGCATTATCTGAAATTATTGAGATTGCTAAGAGCAAGCAGAAAGAAGCCGCAAATGAACTTGATAAATTAAACAAGAAATATGAAGAGGCAAAAAAACAGCTTGAAGAGATGAAGTCATCGAATTCGAGCTCTACAGAAGAAATCACTCAGCAGGAACAGGCAGTTAAGGATCTGTCAAGCCAGCTTGGCAGCGCGAAGAAAAAATATTTGGATACAGAAACATCTGTGAACAAATGGAATACCAGTCTTAATAAAGCACAAACGGAAACAAGCCAGTTTGAAAACGAATTAAACAAAACTGGACAGTATTTGGATGAAGCAAAAAGTTCAGCAAATGGATGCGCTGTTAGTATTGATGAATTCGGGAACGAAACCAAAGAAGCAGCAACACAAACATCTTCATGGGCTGACAAATTAAGGGGTGCTGTGGCAAACAAAGCGGTTTATCTTGGAATTGATACGCTTAAATCCAGTATGCAGAAACTTGCAGAAGCCGCAAAAGAAGTTGTTGAAGTCGGCAGCGATTTCGAGGCTTCCATGTCCAAGGTGGCGGCGATCAGCGGTGCGACAGGCAGTGATCTGGACGCTTTGACCGCCAAGGCTAAGGAGATGGGCGAAAGCACGAAATATACTGCTTCCGAGGCGGCTGACGCGTTCAGCTACATGGCTCTTGCCGGCTGGGATACAGAAGAGATGCTGTCCGGTATTGATGGCGTTTTGAATCTGGCGGCTGCTGCAGACATGGATCTGGCGGAAGCATCGGATATTGTCACGGATTATCTGACAGCGTTTGGACTGACAGCACAGGATTCGGCTGAATTCGTGGACATGATGGCATACGCCATGGCAAATTCCAACACGACGGTCGAGGATCTTGGAGAGGCATACAAGAATTGTGCCGCAACAGCATCTTCACTTGGATATTCCGCGGAAGAAGTCACTGCTGTATTGTCAACGATGGCAAATGCAGGCGTAAAGGGTGGAGAAGCCGGCACAGCGCTGAATACCATTATGACGCGCCTTGCCACAAACACAAAGAGCTGTGGTGACGCGCTGGCGGAATATGGCGTTGATATATATGACAGTGAAGGCAACATGAACAGTCTTTCCAGCATCCTCGAAGGAATGTCTGGGATATGGGAGACTTTGTCGGACGAACAGCAGGCAAACCTTGCGAAGACGATTGCGGGCACGAACCAGTATTCTGCCTTGCAGACAGTGATGTCTGGCCTTTCGGATGAAGCGAAGAAGAGCGGCAAGAGTTTCAGCGATTACTCGGAAGCCTTGGAAGACTGCACGGGAACCGCGGAAGAGATGGCGGAAACCATGCAGGACAACCTGCAGGGCGATATGACCAAGATGGAGTCTGCACTGCAGACACTTGCGAATGAAGCATATGGATATGTAAGCGGCCCGTTGCGTAGCGCTGTACAGGGCGTAACCAGCCTGATCGGCGGGATTACCGATATTATCAGCCCGCAGGAATCAGAACTACAAAGCCTGGTGAGTTCTGCTCAGGCGGCAGAGGCGGCGGTATCTGCGAGCATTGAGAACCGGAACACGACACTTGCGGGTGCAGAACAGGAAGCTACGCAGGTTGAACTTCTCGGTAATCGCTTAATGGAACTTAGCGGTATCGAGAATAAGACCACTGCACAAAAAGCTGAGATGGAGCAGATAGTTGAGCAGTTAAGTGGTTCAATTCCGGAGCTCGCCTCTGCTTATGATGCGGAAACCGGCTCTTTATCGATGACGAATGAGGAGCTGCAAAATTATATTACTGCGCAAAAGGAATCCATAGTCACGCAGGCGATGCTTGCGGCAAATGAGGATTTGATCGCGTCACTGGTGGAAGCCCAGACCCAGCTTGATAATGTAAACAACACAATAGAAGACCTGTCGGAACAGAACGACATTTACGATTCTCAGATTGCGGAAATCGAACAATTAGAACAAGCGTATGAAGATGGAACGATTTCACAGGAAGAATATCAAAATGGCCTGATGGGAATAGCCATGCAATATGAAGACCTGTTATCGTCCGGACAGATATCCATGAATACGCTTGGCAAAGACCTGCAGGCTCTGAAAGAAGACAACAGTGATACATTAGATAGCCTGATAGAAGATCAGGAAGAATACCAGAACACGATTGATGAAGGCACCGAGATCATCAATCAGAATGCGGAGTCTGCACAGAAACTTTCGGACGCACTATTGGATGCGGCAGATTCCACGGAAGAAGCTTCTGAATCCACAAAAAACTACGCCCTTGCAGTTGAAGACAGCGCGGAATCTGTTGACGAAAGCACAGAGTCTTTCTACGAAAATTCCCTGTCCATGGATAATGCCATGGAAGCGGCCGGACTGTACAGCGATGGGATGAAAAGAGCCGCTGCTTCTACAGATTCGCTGGCAGAAACATCGGAAGATGCGGCAGATTCCACGGAAGATCTGGAAAGCTCCCTTGATGATGCGACAACAGCGGCGGAAAAGGCAGCAGAAGCCTATGATGATGCGTTTAACAACATTTATGATGCGTACACGTCGACAATGGAGTCTATCAAGTCTGATCTGCAGAATAAACTGGATCTTTCCAGTAAATTTGATGGCGGTGACGACAATACTACCGAAACCATGAATGCTAACCTGGAAAGCCAGGTGGAGGGACTGAAAACTTACCAGGAAAATCTTGAAAAAGTCCGCCAGATGACAGACGAGACCGGACAGTCCATTTTTTCAGACGAACTGCTCTCACAGATCGAGGGACAGGGAACCGATATGGCGAACATGTTGGAACATATCGTCTGGACATGGGAGAATCAGGGCGAGTATGGCGCTGAGCAGGTACAGGGTATTGCGGATAAATGGACGGAATACCTGGATATTTCGGATGAGATAGCTACGGCAGGCGCGGCGAATGAGACTGCTTATCAGCTGGCAATGGGTGAGCTGGGATCCACTGATCTGGATTTTTCTAATCTCAGGGAAAATGTAGAAGCGGCAGTCGAAGCAGCTGGTGAGGGATGGTCCGGTCTGACAGACGAAACGGAAGCTGCTCTCCAGTCGGCGATCGATACAGCCCAATCCATGGGAGTTCAGATTCCGGATGGACTGGCAGAAGCAATTGCGAGCGGCGAAACATCAGCGGAGCAGGCAACAGAACAGCTGAACAGCGCTATACAGGGAACACTGGAAGGCCTTTTGCAGGTGGCGGAAGAAAGCGGCGCGACAGTAGACGAAACCTTGGTTTCTTCCATTACGAACGGAACGGCTGATGCCCAGTCCGCTATGCAGACTCTGATGGATGCGATCACGGATGGCACATCAGATAGTGGTGTTGGGAGTGCAGTAGAGACTGCAGTTGGAGAAGGCACCGAAGCAATCGAAGAAGCATCTGACACCTACAGTGAGGGCGGCGGGACGCTGGCAGAGTCGCTTGCGGAAGGAATCTCGGAAAACAGTGATCTGATAACGGACGCTGTCACGGAAGCATTGGAGACAGGGGCAGAAGCAACCGATACAGTCCTGGAGTCTTATACGGAAGCCGGGAAAGAAGTTGCCAATGCGATAGCAGACGGAATAACGAATAATACGGGCGCGATAGCAGATGCCCTGTCAGATGCAATCAAGGATGGAATGAGCGGCTCTGGTGATAGCACGGGATCCGGTTCAGACCTTGGTGCGGCGATTGTTGAAGCTGCACTTGAATCGTTGAACGGTTCTGAAACGATGACGGCGTTCGAAGCTGCTGGTAATGATGCCGCACTTGCCTACAATGCGGCGCTGGGCGCGTGGGGTGAGAATGCCGCTACGGAAATTCAGGCGCTGGTAGATTCTGCTACGAGTGTACTTAATGATGCACTTACTTCTTACGAAGCGTATGGCAATGAAGCTTCTGGGGCGTATGCATATGCACTGGCATCACAGGGAACCGCCGCGGCAGATCAGGCGAAAGCATTGGCGAATCAGGCACTGGCTGCTCTGGAAGCACAGCAAAACGAATTCCATACCGCAGGGTATAACATGTCTGCCGGCATGGCGCAGGGTATCGCTTCCGGTGCATCACTTGCCATCGAAGCAGCCAAAAATATGGCGTCACAGGCGTTGGCGGCGGCAAAAGCTGAACTGGATATCCAGTCACCATCAAAGAAGTTTAAAAAGGATGTCGGCGAGAATATTGGCAAAGGCATGGCATTCGGTATCAAGGATTCTGCGAACCTCGCGACTACTGAAGCTGAGACCATGTCATCAAAGGTGTATAAAAAGGCATCTGCATGGCTGACAAAGTACAAGCAGTCACAGGAAGTATCCCTGTCTGATGAAAAGTATTACTGGAAACAGGTGCTTGCGCATTGCGAAGAAGGCACATCTGCTTATACGAAAGTTCTGACGAAATACAACGATACAGTAGCACAGATCATTAAGAATGGTGTCTCCACCACGACCACGACAGGGTCCGGGAGCAATCAGAAGACTGTAGCCAAAGATACGGAGACATATTATTCGGATGTCTACGAAGCTGCAGAAGACTACATGGACAAGCTCCAGACCATAAGCGACGTTTCACTGGAAGAACAGCTCTCATACTGGAAATCAGTACAGAAGCAGTTGAAAAAGGGAACAGATGCCTGGTATGACGCACAGAAGGAAATCAATTCCATTAATGATGAAATATATTCTGAGATCGTATCAGAGGCAGAGCAGGCGCTTTCCAATAAAAAGGTGCTTGAAGATGTTTCTATCCAGGATGAGATCGATTACTGGAAGGAAGTCCGAAAACAGATTGTAAAAGAGGGCGGCAAATATACAGATGAATGGTATGAAGTCACCCAAACAATCAAGGATCTTAAAGATGATTATTATGATGAGATCTATTCTGA
>JAJBVF010000531.1 GCA_020859965.1 Clostridiales bacterium | reverse complement strand
CGCCATGTATGGAATTTCCTCAAGCACAAGCTGGAGAATGCCTTCCTGGATTTTGTCATGGTTCAGAAGAACTATTTCCGCTACGGAATGGACTTTCTCGCTGCTCACAAGCGCCTGGAAATCTACTTCTTCATATTGATTCTTCATAGAATTGTAATGGATTTCTTTGACCAGTACATTCATGGTCTGTCCGTCGACATCCAGACAGAGCTGGCTGCCTTTTTTCTTTTCTCTGAAAATCCGTTCTGCGTCCTGTTTGCCAATCTGAATCGGGATGGAACCTTTTATTTCACGGCCAAATATATTACCGGTCACATAGCCTTCCCGACGAAGCTTTTTTGCCTTTACTGACATGTCTCTTTTCTCAGCTTTTAAAGTATCCATATTATCTCTTCCTTTCTTTTTTGCTGATGCCTTGCAGACTTGTCATGCTATTATAGTGAAAGGTGTGATTCTTTTGTCTTTCACTATAAATGATGCACACTGACGCATGAGAAATGGCAGCTTACGCTGCCTTGCATCAGGCGCAAAGTAAAGCGACTTGCGTCGTTTACTATAAAATGTATGATAGGGTCTGTGGGTGTCTCAAAGTTATATATGTATTATAACACGCATGCAAAGAAAGACAACTGAAAAATAATATAAAATTAGTATAAATTATTAGCAATCACCATTGACGAGTGCTGATAATTGTGCTATATTCCGTGTAACACAACGAATGACACCTGACAGGAAAACTCTTTTCATTTTCCTGTTGCACAGAAGATTTTGACGGTATATGCGTAAACCGCCAGAGAAAACGGAGGAAAGGTGCTATGATTATTGTTCCTTTTTATAATATTGTGATCATTCCGGAGATTAATTTGTATTTTGCCGGGAATTATTTCCATGAGGTTACACAGGAGACCGGAGAACAGGGACAGACTGTGGTATTTCTGATGCTGAAAGAAGATAAAGCGCGCGAAGCTATGCAGCCGGATGATTTTTATCCGATCGGTATTACCGGTACAATAGAAGCGATTGATAAAGAAGGAAATGTAAAAATCAAAACCGGCAGCCGTGTCAACATTGACTCAATTGATGTTGCAGATGGTACGATTGAAGTGACGCTGAGCAAGCGTCAGGATATAGAAGATATGAGCCCGGAAGAGGCTGCGAAACATTTTGACAATGCCAGGACGGCCTTTGTCCAGAGCGTACAGAACACGCAGAATATGCAGTTTAGTCTGCTTGCACGCAATTATATGCAGCAGTGGGAATCCCTGGGGGAGATGACCGCGACCCTGTCCTATCAGCTCAACATTTCAAACGAAGAGAAATATCAGATTCTGGCGGCTGATACACTTTCTGAGCGAACTGAGCATATGGAGCAGGCGATTTACCAGTATATTGAAGCGGAAAAAGTAAAAAAAGAAGCTGCCGCAGCGCAGCAGAGCCAGAATGAAAAGGTTTACCGCGAACAGGCGATTAAGAAGCAGATCGAATTTCTGCAAAATGAACTGGATGAGATGCATCCGGAAAATGTCTCTGACGTGCGCAAATTTGAAAAGAAGATTGAAGCGTCAGGAATGAACGAGACGGCTCATGCGGAAGCGTTAAAAGTCCTGAACCGTATGAAGCAGGAAGGGAAGGACAGCCACGAATATGGGATGCTGTATGATTATCTTGATTTCATGACTGCTCTTTCCTGGAAAAAGGAAGAAATGCAGCCGGTGGATCTGAAGGAAGCAAAGAAAATCCTCGATGCGGATCATTTTGGCCTGAATAAGGTAAAAAGCAGAATCGTGCAGCAGCTTGCAGTGATGGCGTTGAATCAAAAACAGTCCGGTTCCATTCTTCTTTTCGTCGGGGCTCCCGGCACCGGAAAGACGAGTATCGGGCAGAGTATCGCGAAAGCACTTGGCAGAGAATACGTGCGTGTGAGCCTGGGCGGCATTCGCGATGAGGCGGAAATACGGGGACACCGCCGTACCTATGTCGGAGCCATGCCGGGCCGGATCATGGAAGGAATCAAACGAAGCGGTGTGTCGAATCCGGTGATGGTGTTGGATGAGGTGGATAAGCTATGCAGAGATTATGGCGGAGATCCTTCCAGTGCGCTGCTTGAAGTCCTGGATCCGGAGCAGAACAATACCTTCACAGATCATTATATGAATGTGCCGTATGACCTTTCGGATGTTTTATTTGTCTGCACGGCAAATACGACAGATACGATTCAGGAACCGCTGCTGAACCGCATGGAGGTCATTCAGTTTTCCGGATATACGGCTTCGGATAAATTTCAGATCGCGAAACGGCATCTTCTTCCGAAAGCCAGGGAAGAAATGGGAATTCAGAAGGACAGTCTGAATGTCTCTGACGCCGCGCTGCGTGCAATCATTTCCGATTACACGATGGAAGCGGGCGTGCGCGGCCTGAAGAAGAGACTGGATACCCTTTGCCGGGTGGCGGCAGTTCGTCTGGTTGAAGGGAAAAACAGACGTGTATCGGTTACCCCTGGACGGCTGCGTGAGTTTCTGGAGCAGAAACCTCTTTACCATGATCAGATACTGGAGAATCAGCAGCCTGGCGTAGTGACCGGTCTTGCATGGACACAGGCGGGCGGTGAAATTCTGTTTATAGAGGCGCTGTTTACGAAAGGAAAAGGGAACATCATTATCACCGGACAGCTTGGGGATGTCATGAAGGAGTCTGTACAGATTGCGGTCAGCCTTGTGAAAAACATGTATCCTGAGAAGGCCGAACTGTTTGAGGATAATGACCTGCATATTCATGTCCCGTCCGGGGCAGTGCCGAAAGATGGCCCCTCGGCCGGGATTACCCTTACCACTGCGATCACTTCTCTTGTGACCGGGAAAGCGGTTTCTCCGAAGATCGCGATGACAGGAGAGGTATCTTTGCGCGGCTTTGTGATGCCGATCGGAGGACTTCCGGAGAAACTCATGGCTGCACAGAGAGCCGGGATCACGACTGTTCTGATTCCGCTGGAAAACGAAAAAGATCTCGATGAGGTTCCTTCCGAAGTGAAAAATCATCTGGAGATCATTCCGGTTCACAGAGTAAAAGATGTGCTGGATAAAACAGGTCTGTGTGCGGAATTGGAATAAAGGCAGGATGGACATATTATTTCGGCAGCTTCTGAAATGGTCTCATATCCTCCTCTTCAGAAATCAGATTCAGATCCAGTTCATAGCCGAAGGAGGTACCGTATTGAATGCGAAGCCGCTAACTGTTTGTGCGATCTTTTGTGCTCTTTTGCGTGTTCCTTAAGAATAATCCGTAAAAATTAAAGTCTTGCAAGGTTCCTCCCTGTATTGACAGAGGAAGAGGTCGTTTGCTATAATTATCTGCGGTAATCGTAGTTTTTGCAGCTGTAAGAATACCAAACGGCTGCGGTTTTTCATGATCGATTTTAGAAGAGGAAGAAAAAATGACAAAGTATGGAAAGAAGATGGGCAGTGTCCTGCTGGCGGCGTTGTTGGGAGTGTCAGGTTTTACAAATGCTTTTGCGTTTACAGCATTTGCGGAAGAAAGTGCAGAGGCGGAGACAGAAGCTGTTACGGAAGCGGCTGCTGAGGCAGAGACCGGGATGGACACGGAATCCGATGTGGAGGAAGCTCCCCAGATGGAACTTACAGTGGGTGATGAGACTGTTCTGGTGACGAATGAGACCGGACTTGATCTGACCTCGCTTGCATTTGAACCGGTTTCCGGCACGGATGAAGCCGGGGAAACTGAGATGGAGACTGAGACAGATGAAGAAGAGCAAACGGATGAGACTGTTCTGACAGCGACGGAAGCGGATGGCACCGTGCATACGTTTGAGGATGTGGATGTCGCAGGACTGACAGATCTCACTCTGGTATCAAAGATTGGATTTTTGTTCTTTACGGGAACAGATGGAAACGGTGATTCGGCTTATTTTTATGAAATTGCCGATGATATAGAACTGGAAGAGCCGGTGACTATGTATACAGTTGGAATGGTGAACATCCGTGAGGCGGCAGATGGCGAATCCGCTCTTGTAGGCACGGCTGACCGGGGAAGTGAAGTAGAGGTACTTGGAGGTACATCCAAGTGGTTCCAGATCACCCAGGGTGATATTACCGGGTATGTAGCAGCACGTTACCTGACCGAAAATGAAGAGGAAGCTGTGGCAGCAGTAGAAGCAGAGTCGAATGCTCGTGCGGCGGCAGAGGCTGCGGCAGCAGCAGCGGCTGCAGCGGCGGCAGCCGCTTCAGGAAGCAGTTCCGGAAGCAGTTCGGGCAGCAGTTCAGGCAGCACAAGGACAGAAGTGAGCCGCGAAGCGGTGTATGATTGTGATGGCAGCGGCCACGGTTATTATATTATTACCTATTCGGACGGCAGTGTAGAGAACGTGGATTTCTGACCGGCTGAGAATATTTGCGATTGATTCTTATCAGACAAAATAACAGGGGAAGAAAATGATATTCAGTTCATTGTTATTTATCAGCGTGTTTCTGCCGGCCGTGCTGATTCTCTATTGGATTCTGCCCAATATATTGTGCAGAAATATCCTGTTGCTCGTCGCCAGTCTGTGTTTTTATGCTTATGGTGAGCCGGTGTATGTATTTCTGATGATTCTTACGGCATTGCTGAATTATGTCTGGGCCAGATTGATAGTCCGTTTGCCGAAAGGCAGACGGGCTATCTTAGCCCTGGCAGTTCTGCAGAATCTGGGGGTACTGGCTGTTTTCAAATACGCAGGTTTTCTGGCTGAGCTCTGGAATGGCCTGGGATTGTTTCAGGTACCGGTGCCGGAGATCGCTTTGCCAATCGGCATTTCATTTTTTACATTTCAGGCGCTGTCTTATGTAATAGACGTTTACCGGGGGGAAGCGCAGGCGGAGCGCAATGTATTCCGTCTGATGCTGTATGTCTCCTTTTTCCCGCAGCTCATTGCCGGACCAATCGTCAAATACCATGATATTGCGGAGGAGCTGCAAAAGCGCAGTCTGACACTGGACGGCACTCTGTCCGGTATCAGCCGTTTTGCCGGTCTCCTGGCAAAACAAGTGCGGATCGCAAATTATATGGGCGCGGTCGCGGATACGCTTTTTGCCGCGCAGACAAGTGAGCTGAATCTGCTGGGGGCGTGGCTTGGCGCGATCGCTTATATGCTGCAGATTTATTTTGATTTCAGCGGCTACAGCGATATGGCGATCGGCCTGGGATGGATGTTTGGCTTTCATTTCAAAGAGAATTTCCGTTATCCGTACATAGCGTCTTCTATGAAGGATTTCTGGCGCAGATGGCATATCTCGTTATCGACCTGGTTCCGGGAATATCTGTATATCCCTCTGGGAGGCAACCGCAAGGGAAAGCTCCGTACCGGTATAAATAAGGTGATCGTGTTTGCCTGCACCGGTATCTGGCATGGGGCAAACCTGACTTTCCTGTTCTGGGGGCTGTACCATGGATTTTTCCTTCTCATGGAGGAATGGCTGCCGGTATTGAAAGCGAAGCTTGTACCTTCCCGGGCTTCGAAGGTTCCGGTCGGGAAGATACAAAAGGAAAAGGGGCTGGCATGGAGAATTCTTTCTCACCTGTATGTGCTTCTGGCTGTGTTGATTGGGTTTGTATTTTTCCGTGCAGACACTATTTCGCAGGGATTTTTCTGGGTGAAGACCATGTTTACAGGCTTTACGTTGGATAATGCGTCCATGCGCCTGGTGATGTCAATGCTGACCCCACTGAATCTCGCTGCTCTGGCGGCAGGCCTGGTGGCTTCGACTCCGGTCGTACAGCGATTCCGTGGGAATAAAATCTGTCAGATGCTGTCCTGGCCGTTGGCACTTGTGCTCCTTGCACTTTGTATGCTGTGTCTCGCAGGCGGCACATACAATCCGTTTATTTACTTCCGATTCTGATGGAGTAATCTGCGGACGCTAAGAGGAAGATAAGATGAGGAAGAGATTAAAAATTGGATTTATTGCTCTGTTTCTAGCAATCAGCGTGATTCCTTCACTGGGACTCTCGCTGGGTGGCGGCTCGGAGGAATCCTCTGAGAATCGGGACCTGGCGGACCTGCCGGCGCTGCAAACGGAAGAAGGG
>JAJBVF010000054.1 GCA_020859965.1 Clostridiales bacterium | reverse complement strand
ATATATAAGGAAGCATTTTCAGAAAACGGCCGCATGGGAGTGAAAAGCAAATATTGCAGATACGGCGGACAGAAGAAGATTTCTTTGGCAATTTCCACAAAATGGAATCATCGAAATTGTGACTTCTGACAAAAATCAGATTGCATTTTGAAATCTATTGACAAATCTGTACACATAAGTTAATATAAAAAATATGATGTATACAACGTAAAATACATCTATAATTAAACAATTATATAAGAAAGAGAGGGAGATTCTGGATGAAAGCGATTTACATTGATGAGCCTGGGAAAGTGGTGATCCGGGATATCGAGAAGCCGGTGCGCAAGCCGGGAGAAGCTCTTCTGAAGGTGTTGTATGGCGGCATCTGCGGAAGTGATCTTGGTTCTTACAGAGGCACATTTGCTTATTTCAGCTATCCGCGCATTCCGGGACATGAGTTTGCGGCTGAGATCGTGGAGATTGATGAGAATGAGCAGGGACTGAAGCCGGGTATGGTGGTGACCTGCAATCCGTATTTCAACTGCGGACATTGCTACAGCTGTGAGCGCGGCATTGTCAATGCATGTATGGACAACCAGACGATGGGCTGCCAGAGAGACGGGGCATTCTGTGAGTATATCACGATGCCGATCGAGCGGATCTATGACGGCAAAGGCCTTTCACCAAAGGTGCTTGCGGCGATCGAGCCGTTCTGCATCAGTTATCACGGCGTACAGAGAGCCGGCATCAATCCGGGCGACAAGGTGCTCGTGATCGGCGGCGGTACGATCGGGGTACTTGCAGCGAACGCAGCTAAGGCACTGGGCGGCGAGGTTTATCTGTGTGATATTCCGCAGGCGGCAGCGAAGCTGCAGCGCAGCCAGGAGACATTTGGATTCGCAGGGACGATCCTGAATGAGGGTCCGGAGGCTCTGGAGAAAGCAGTGAAGGAGATTACCGGAAGCGTTGACATCAATGGCACGGTTACCGGATACGGATTTGACGTATGTATCGAGGCAGTAGGTCTGCCGTCTACCTTCCAGTCCTGCATTGACTGCGCGGCATTTGGCGGCAAGGTAGTGCTGATCGGTGTCGGCAAGCAGAATCTTGACTTTAATTTTACATTGCTGCAGAAGAAGGAACTGAATGTATTCGGCAGCCGCAATGCGCTGAAGAAGGATTTCCTGGAGCTGATCGATCTTGTAAAGGATGGGAAGGTTGATCTTGAGAAGATCATCACGAACGTTTATTCCTTCAATGACGCGGCGCAGGCGTTTGAGGACTTCAGTACAAAGGGAGGCTCCATGCTGAAGGTGGGTATCGATTTTACGGATATCCATTGACAGGCAACAAAAGCTGCGCAGACTGTATCAGATAGGTACCTGTCACACATGCTCGAAATCTGTATGGACAGGCAACTATAAAGGTAACTGTAAATATGCACACGGACGCACATGGAATGGCCGCTTATGCAGCTTTGCGTCCGGCATGGAGTAAAAGAAAAAGGAGAGAAAGAAATGAAGAGAACGAAAAAGACTATGGCACTCGTTTTGGCTGCAGCAATGGCAGTGTCACCGGCAGCATGCTTTTCCGCAAGCGCAGCGGATGATGTGACCACACTTCTGCTTGGTTATGAGAACTCCAGCTCTGAGCCGATCGGACAGGCTCTTGAGTACTGGGCACAGCTCATCGAAGAGCAGGGCGACGGAAGCCTGGTTCTTGAGCTTTATCCGGACAGCCAGCTGGGCAGCAAGAACGAGCTGATCGATGCAATGACTCTGGACGAGCCGTACATTACACTGGCAGACGGCGCTTTCTATGCAGACTATGGCGTAAATGATTTCGGTATCGTATTTGCTCCGTATCTGTTTGAAGACTGGGATCAGTGCTGGACGCTGATCGAGAGCGACTGGTATGCAGATATGTGCTCACAGCTGGAAGACAAAGGTCTTAAGATCGTTACCTCCAACTGGAAATATGGCGAGCGCCACACCCTGACCACGACTCCGGTAGAGACCGTTGATGATCTGGCAGGTCTGAAGATCCGTGTTCCGAGTAATGAGATCCAGTCCTATGGCTTTGACGTGCTGGGCGCTACATCCGTAGCTATGGACCTTGGCGATGTGTATACTTCCCTTCAGCAGGGTACGATCGACGGTGCTGAGAACCCGCTGGCTACTCTGTACGGCAGAAAGCTTCATGAGGTTGCACAGTATCTGATCCTTGACGCTCATGTACTGAACTTCACTACCTGGGTTATGAGTGCGAACGTATTCAACAGCCTGACCGAAGAGCAGCAGGAGCTGCTGGTTTCCACCGCTTCTGAGGCTGGTCTGTACAACAATGATCTGGTAGATGAGTCCAACGAAGAGTACCTGCAGCTGATGATCGATGAGGGCGTGACTGTAGTAGATCCGTCTGATGAGGTTATGGATGGCTTCCGTGAGAAGGCAGAAGCATTCTATGATTACGCAGATACTTTCGGATGGTCTGACGGTCTGTATGAGACAGTAAAGGCTGCTATGGGTGCTGAGTAATTTTCGGATTACAGATGCCAACTGAAAATCAGGGACTGCCACGAAAGAACAGGTATATGGTGCCGGATCGTGTGTGACAGATCCTAAGTGAGAAAGAGAAGCCAGGAGGTCGGCTGAGCGGTCGTTCTGGCTTCTCTGAAAATGGAAAGGAGAAAACACAGGTGAAGAAGAATAGTACGCTGAAAACCATCATCGGCAATCTGGATGTGATAGTGGCAAGCGTAGCACTGGTCGTACTGATCGTGCTGACTTTCCTGGGCGTGATCATGCGCTATGTGGTTGGAAACCCCTTCACATGGCTGGAAGAGGTACAGCTTTTCTGCCTGATCTGGATTGTGTTTGCGGCAGGAGGAGCTGCATTCCGTACCGGAAGCCATGTAGCGATTGAGATGGTAGTAGAGATGTTTCCGGAAAAGGTACAGAAAATCATTGGTTATGTGATTGATGTGATCGTATTTGCGACGCTCGCGTATCTGTTTTACAACAGCATCGGATACATTCAGATGTTTATCAGCAACGGACGTTCCTCCAGTATTCTGAAGATTCCGATGACCGTGCAGTATGGAATCGCACCGGTATCGTATATCCTGATGATCATCAGCTATTTTTATTCCAAATATTTTGATAAGAGCGAGAAAGGAGGAGACCAGTAATGTCAAGTTCTATGATCATTGCGATCTGCGCGATCGCGCTTCTTGTTCTTTTGTTTTTAAAGGTACCGGTATACATTGCGGTACTGGGAGCTTCCGCTCTTTATTTCCTGCTGACGCCGGGTGCGAACCCGATTATTTTTGCACAGCAGGCGATTACCGGTGTGGAAAGTATTTCCCTTCTGGCGATTCCGTTTTTCGTATGTGCCGGCATTGTCATGAACTACACCGGCGTGACTTCGAGAATTATGGATTTTTGCTCCGTTCTGACCGGCCGTATGTCCGGCGGTCTGGCGCAGGTAAACATTCTTCTGTCTACTCTGATGGGCGGACTTTCCGGTTCCAATATCGCTGACGCGGCAATGGAAGCAAAGATGATGGTTCCGGAGATGGAGAAGGCAGGCTTTTCCAAGTCCTTCTCGACTGTAGTTACCGCTGTTTCTTCCATGATTACTCCGCTGATTCCGCCAGGAATCGCGATGATCCTTTACGGCTGCCTGGCGAACGTGTCCATTGGTAAGCTGTTTGTATCCGGTCTCGGCGTAGGCGCGACACTCTGCATCGCAGAGATGGTGCTGACGGCTGTGATCTCCAAAAAGCGCGGTTACAAGCCGATGCGTACGGAAAAGATTACCAGACAGGAGTTCACTAAGGCTGCGAAGCCGGCAATCCTTCCTCTTTGCCTTCCGGTTCTGTTGATCGGTGGTATTCGTCTCGGTATCTTCACCGCGACAGAGGGCGGAGCGGTAGCGATCGTTTACGCACTGCTTCTTGGTATCGGTTTTAAAGAACTGAAGGCAAAGGATATGGCTGTCGCTCTGAAAGAGACAGTTACGACGACTGCATCCGTTATGCTGATTGTATCTGCTGCGGCTGTATTTTCCTGGATCCTGACCAGAGAGAAGATCCCGCAGGCTCTGACTGCATGGATGATGGCTACCATCAGCAACAAATATGTCTTCCTGCTTGCAGTAAACGTTTTCCTGATCATTGTCGGTATGTTTATCGAAGGTAATGCGTCCATGATTATTCTGGTGCCGCTTCTTGCGCCAATCGCTGCAAGCTATGGCATCAACGAGATCCAGTTCGCAATGGTTTATATCTTCAACAACGCGATCGGAGCATTCTCACCGCCTATGGGTACCCTGATGTTCGTTACCTGCGGTATTACTGGCTGCAAGACGAAGGATTTCATTAAGGAAGCAGTTCCTTATTATATCCTGCTGGTAGTGGTATTGCTGCTTCTGACTTACTGCCCGTTCTTCACGACGGCTTTGGTAAATCTGATTTATTAAAGTGTACCGAAAGAGTATGTGAATAGTGCAATCATGAATGGAAAGTGTGACAGGATATGGATAGATTAAATTATGAAGTTTTGAAAAAATCCGGTTATGACGGATACATACTGGAAAAGGCGCCGGAAAAAGTGCTGCAGTTTGGCGAGGGAAATTTCCTGCGCGCGTTTGTAGATTACTGGTTTGACCTGGCAAATGAGAAAGCAGGCTGGAACGGAAAGTGCGTTCTGGTACAGCCGATCGCTCCGGGGCTTTCCAAAATGATCAATGAGCAGGAAGGCCTGTACACGCTGTATCTGCGCGGAAGCGAAAAAGGCCAGAAGGTGGATGCGAAGCGTGTGATCTCCAGCGTCAGCCGCTGCCTGAATCCGTATGAGAAGGACGACTATGAGGCAATGATGCAGGTCGCAATCAGCGACGATCTGGAAATTATCGTGTCCAACACGACAGAGGCCGGTATCGCTTACGATCCGGCATGCCAGGCGGAAGACTGCCCGCCGTCGAGCTTCCCGGCGAAGCTGACCCAGGTGCTGTATCGCCGCTATCAGGCAGGCAAGCCGGGGATTCTGATGCTGGCCTGCGAGCTGATCGACAACAACGGCAAAGAGCTCTTAAAATGCGTGAACCAGTACATCGACCAGTGGGGACTGGAGGATGGATTCAAAAAGTATGTCAATGAAGACTGCACGTTCTGTGGCTCTCTGGTAGACCGTATCGTGCCGGGACGTATCCGCGATCCGAAGGAAGTAGCAGAGCTGGAAGAAAAGCACGGCTATGCGGATCCGCTTCTGGACGTCGGCGAGGTCTTTGGCGTATGGGTAATTGAGGGTGATGTAAGCCTGAACGATACTCTTCCGTTCCGCAAAGCAGGACTGGAGGATAAGGTATTTGTTACTCCGGATATGAGCCCGTACAAGAAGAGAAAAGTACGCATCCTGAACGGTGCGCACACCGGCTTTACGCTGGGTGCTTATCTTGCGGGAGAGAATATCGTCCGCGACTGCATGAATGACGAGACGATCCGCGGTTTCATGAATAAGATGCTGTATGACGAAGTGATTCCGACACTTCCTCTGGATAAGGATGATCTGATGGAATTCGCAGCAGCGGTGCAGGATCGTTTCAACAACCCGTTTGTAAACCATGAGCTGATGAGCATTTCCCTGAACTCCACTTCCAAGTGGAAAGCGCGCAACATGCCGTCCTTCCTGGAATATGTGAAGGAAAAAGGCGAGCTGCCGAAATGTCTGACCACTTCTCTGGCTGCTTACATTGCGTTCTACAGCAATGACATCCAGGAGCTTACCGACGCTGGTCTGGTGTGCAAGCGCCCGGCAGGAAATACCTATACGGTCAGCGACGACCGCTGGGCACTGGAATTCTACTATGCGCATAAGGACGACAGCGAAGAGGCTCTCACGCACGCGGTACTGACCAACACGAAGATGTGGGATCAGGATCTGACGGAAATCGCCGGCCTGGAAGAAACCGTAGCGGCGATCCTGAAAAAAATCCGGACGGAAGGAGCAAAAGCAGCGTTTGCCGACTGCTTGTAATACCGGGGTCAAAGGATCATAAGGCGGATGCTTGCATCCGCCTTTTATGTAGTGCGCCTGGCGGCGCACGTTTCTAACCGGTGCAAGTCCGGAATCC
>JAJBVF010000409.1 GCA_020859965.1 Clostridiales bacterium | reverse complement strand
TATCACGGAATGACTGTCATGGAATTTGCTTTTGATTCCCGGGCAGCGGGAGATAATATGCCATATACTTATCCGCGCAACTGTGTGGTCTATACCGGTACACATGACAACCAGACACTGGCAGCCTGGTATGATGAACTGACGGAAGAGGACCGTACACTTGCGGCAGAGTATCTCTGCCTGACGGATGAGGAGCGTTCGGAAACGGTCTGGGCATTTATCCGGCTGACGCTTGCGAGTGTGGCGGATACCGCGGTGATTCCGATGCAGGATTATCTGTGTCTCGGCGCGGAAGCGCGGATGAATCATCCGGCTACGCTGGGAGAAAACTGGACATGGCGCATGCTGCCAGATGAGTTTACAGAGGAACTGGCAGGAAAGATACGGCATGTGAATGAACTGTATGGACGGAATGGTGCCTGATCACGATTCTTTCCCGACCGGAATCAGGATATTCAGTGAGAATTCGTTATCGCCTGCATCGTAGGCGACTGTTCCATTATATTTTGCGGCAGCTTCTCGGATACTGTCCAGACCGTATCCATGAGAGAGGCTGTCGCTTTTTCAATCATTTTTAAAAAAGGTCGGATCATTATCGGATAATGAATTCTGGTTTAGCCTTGCATTTTGGGAGACAAGTTGCTATAATCGGACACAGCGTTACAGGAAGAGGATTTTTTATGGAACAGATTACGATAAAAGAGATAGCCAGGCTTTGCGGTGTGGGTGTGAGTACCGTATCCAGAGCGATCAACAATCATCCCGATATCAATGAAGAGACCAGGGCGAAGGTCATGGCGGTCATTCATCAATATAATTATGTTCCGAACAACAGTGCGCAGAATCTGAAGCGTTCTGCGTCTGATACGATTGCGGTTTTGATCAAAGGTATCAGCAATCCGTTTTTCAGCGATATGATTCAGGTGCTGGAGCGGGAAACTAATCAGAAAAAATATTCGTTTATCCTTCAGCATGTAGAAGAATTTGAAGACGAAGTGGATGTTGCTCTGCGCATTGAAAAAGAAAAACGGCTGAAGGGGATCGTGTTTCTGGGCGGTGTGACAAACCGTACGGATGAGAAGCTGCGCCAGCTGAGCGTTCCGTTTGTATTGAGTACGGTGGATGCGGCGGACATAGAGGAAGGATATCCTGCAGTGACGGTTGACCATGTGAAGGAAAGCCGGAAGATGGTGGATTATCTGTGTGAATGTGGGCATAAAAAAATTGCGCTGCTGACTGCAAGCAGGGAAGACGCCAGCGTCAGTATGCTGCGTCACAAGGGCTATATCGAATCTTTGCAGGCGCATGGAATTGCGTATGACGCGGGACTGGTGGCATGGACACCGGAAGATCTGCCGACGTTTTCTATGGAGAGCGGCTATAAGCTTACGAAAGACCTGCTGGATTCCGGGAAAGAATTTACCTGCATTTACGCGGTGTCTGACCGGATGGCAATCGGTGCCTGCAAAGCCATCTTTGACGCTGGCAAGCGCATACCGGAGGATTATTCGGTAGCAGGATTTGACGGTCTGGATATGGCTGCCTACTATGAGCCTTCGATTACGACCATCCGTCAGCCTCGCAAAGAGATGGCGGAGGCGACGATCGCGCTGATGTTTGATCTGATTGAGAAGAAACAGGTGGAGAAACGGTTGATTTTTGATGCGGAGCTTGTGATTGGAAAATCTACAGCGCCCATCTAAGATCTGCTTTTCACCCGAAAGAAGGATTCGAAATGGGAATTATCAAAGCAACGAAACTCGCTTTTGATTATCTGAAATTGGATGAGAACGGAAATGTAGAGTCAAAACAACGGGCGGTCGACGGCGTAGATCTGGACGTCCAGGCCGGCGATTTTATTGCCATTTTGGGACACAATGGTTCCGGAAAATCGACGTTGGCGAAGCACATCAATGCGATCCTGCTGCCGAGCGAGGGGACGATCTTTGTGGATGGCAAGGATACGCAGGATGAGTCAAAGCTCTGGGAAATCCGGCAGACTGCCGGGATGGTGTTCCAGAATCCGGACAATCAGATCATTGGTACGATCGTCGATGAGGATGTCGGATTTGGCCCGGAGAATATGGGCGTCCCGCAGCAGGAGATCTGGGAACGTGTGGAAAAAAGCCTGCGGTCCGTCGGCATGTGGGAGTATCGCTCACATTCTCCGAATAAGCTTTCCGGAGGACAGAAGCAGCGCGTGGCGATCGCGGGCGTGGTGGCGATGAGGCCGAAATGCATTGTGCTCGATGAGCCGACGGCTATGCTGGATCCGAACGGACGCAAAGAAGTCATTAAGACCGTTCATGAGCTGAATCAAAAGGAGCATGTGACCGTTATTCTGATCACTCACTATATGGAAGAGGTCATTGACGCGGATAAGGTGATCGTCATGGACGACGGGAAGATAGTGATGCAGGGGACGCCGCATGAGGTATTCGCGCGGGTAGACGAACTCAAATCTTACCGCCTGGATGTGCCGCAGGCGACACTGGTCACGCATGAGCTGCGGAAGCAGGGATTCGATCTGCCGCCGGATATTCTGTCGAATGAGGAGCTTGTAGAGGCGCTGCAGAAGTACCGGGCCTGCCACTGAACCGGAATGTATTTGACACAGATGAAAAGTATTTGCACATACATCTGTAGCGGAGAAATCCGCCAGCATGGGCGAATGGAATGTGTCCTGGGAGACTGCCTGTTTTTCAGAGGCTGACGATCAAAAACAGAGCCGTGGCAGAGGGAAATGCGGCCAGGATTCATACGGCGGAGATTTGGAGGAGGAGACGAAGCGTGTCAATCAGAATCGAACATTTGAATTATGTTTACAGTAGTGGCACGGTGTTTGAACAGCATGCCCTGAAAGATGTGAATCTGGAATTGCCGGACGGGCAGTTTATCGGCATTATCGGCCATACCGGATCGGGGAAATCGACACTGATTCAGCATCTGAATGGATTGCTGAAGGCTTCCTCCGGTACGATTTATTATAATAATGAAAATATTTACGCGGAGGGATACAGTATGAAGCAGCTCCGCAGCAAGGTTGGTCTGGTGTTCCAGTATCCGGAATATCAGCTGTTTGAGACGGACGTATTTACGGATGTCTGCTTCGGTCCGAAAAATCTTGGTCTGGAGCAGGACGAGATCGAACGCCGCGCCAGGGAGGCACTGCAGCTGGTCGGTCTGGGCGAAGAATATTATAAGGTCTCACCGTTTGAACTTTCCGGCGGACAGAAGCGCCGTGCGGCGATCGCCGGGATTCTGGCGATGGAGCCGGAGGTGCTGGTGCTGGATGAGCCCACAGCCGGGCTGGATCCGAGAGGGCGTGATGACATCCTGGATCAGGTCGCGAGACTGCACCGGGAAAGAAAGATCACCGTCGTTCTGGTTTCTCATAGTATGGAGGATGTTGCACGCTATGTGGAACGGATCATTGTGATGAACAAAGGTGAGGTGCTGTTTGACGATACCCCGCGCAGAGTATTTCATCATTACAAAGAACTGGAAGCAGTCGGTCTGGCTGCGCCACAGGAAGTTTATCTGATGAATGAACTTGCCCAGTTGGGCTGGGATGTTGATACAGACGCCTCGACTGCGCAGGAGGCGGCAGATTCGATCGCAAAATGTCTGCGAAAGATGAAAAACTGACGATGAATAATTACAGAGAATCATTGACTTGTATGTGTGCCGCGGTCCGTTCCGATACGCACTGTGAACCGGGGACGTGATCCGGCTTTTGATGATATTTTTACAGAATAAATAAGAAAGAAGCATACCATGTTAAGAGACATTACAATCGGCCAATATTATCCGACAGATTCTGTCATTCATAAACTGGACCCCAGAGTAAAGCTCGCAGGCACACTGGTATTTATCATATCGCTCTTTGCGTTTGGAAGCATTGAGGCATATGTGGCGGCGACTATTTTTCTGGCCACAGTGATCCGGATTTCCAAAGTTCCGTTCAAATTTATGATCAAGGGGCTGAAATCGATCATCATGCTTTTGATGATCACTGTGATTTTCAACCTGTTTCTGGTTCAGGGTACAGTTGTAGTAAAATTCTGGATTTTTTCTATCACAATAGAGGGAATCAAGACGGCCGTCTCTATGGCGATCCGCCTGATCTATCTGATCATCGGTTCTTCCGTGATGACGCTTACCACGACGCCAAATGACCTTACAGACGGGCTGGAAAAGGCGCTTTCTCCGCTGAAGAAAATTCATGTCCCGGTGCACGAAATCTCCATGATGATGTCGATCGCGCTGCGGTTTATCCCAATCCTGATGGAAGAGACAGACAAGATCATGAAGGCGCAGCAGGCGCGCGGAGCGGATTTTGAATCCGGCAATCTGATCCAGAAGGCTAAAAATATGGTGCCGCTTCTGGTGCCGCTCTTTATCTCGGCATTCCGCCGTGCGAATGACCTGGCGATGGCGATGGAAGCGAGAGGCTACCATGGCGGCGAAGGCAGGACAAAGATGCGCCCGCTTGTCTATAAGGGAAAGGACAAGGCGGCCTACCTGATTTTGCTCGCCTATTTTGTGCTGATGTTCGCGGTGAGCCGTTTCAGTGTGCTGGAAACCCTGCTCTTTGGAGCTTTGGGATGGTGACCGTGAAAGGTCTGTGAATCACGATATGCCACAAGAGCTATCGGTCATTCATGTCTGATAATGCGATGGGAATGTATTGCCGGGAGGCTTTTTGCGGATGCTGCTGTCTGAAGCATGGAGAACGAAATCCGCCATGGAATCTGCCGTGGAATCGGACATGAAATCGGACCGGACATGGAATTCGAGCTGGAATCGGAGCTGAGATTGGATTTTGGTACACGAGTATCGGAAAATGGATTTAGGAGGAACTGATTTGAAGCGCGTAAAACTGACTGTCGCTTATGACGGCACGAATTACTGCGGCTGGCAGGTGCAGCCAAATGGGATTTCCATTGAGAGCGTACTGAATCATCATCTGAGCGAATTGCTGAAGGAAGAAATTCATGTGATTGGTGCAAGCCGTACGGATGCGGGGGTACATGCGCAGGGAAATGTAGCAGTGTTTGACACACAGGCGCGGATGCCTGCGGATCGGATCTCCTACGCGATGAACACCCGGCTTCCTGCGGATATCCGCATTCAGGATTCACGGGAAGTCGCGCCGGATTTTCATCCCCGTTTCTGCAAGACGCGTAAAACCTACGAATACAAAATCTGCAACCGCCGGTTTCCGGATCCGTGCAGCAGATTGTATTCGCTTTTTTATTATTGGGATCTTGACGTGGAAAAAATGCGGCAGGCGGCCTCATATCTGGTCGGCACGCATGACTTTACCAGCTTTTGTACGAACAAGCCTGAAGTAACAAACCGTGTGCGGACCATCTACAGCCTGGATGTGATCTGGCAGCCGGATCCTTTGCTGTGTGGCGGCTTGATCACCGTACGCATTTGCGGCAACGGCTT
Source organism: Clostridiales bacterium (assembly GCA_020859965.1). Classification (GTDB taxonomy): domain Bacteria; phylum Bacillota; class Clostridia; order Lachnospirales; family Lachnospiraceae; genus Choladousia. The sequence goes on along the minus strand of JAJBVF010000409.1, from coordinate 668 downwards.
TCTCTACAATATGGTACGCATTATCGTGGGCACGCTCCTGAAAGTGGGCAGCGGCCGGATGGAGCCGGAAGAGGTGGCGGCGGTGCTTGCGGCGAAAAATCGGACGCTCGCCGGAGATACCGCGCAGGCGCATGGGCTGACGCTGGTGGGGATTGAGTATCCGGAGTGAAAACTGTTTTTTTGATTCTGTCGGGACTTGCTACAGGAGCTCCGCTTCAGAACCTGCTGGAGGAAGCCGGAAAAGAATTAAATGCACAGGAATACTTCCCATATAGCAGACGATCGAAAAAGTCGGAGAACCAGAACCGAATGCTGGATCTCTGACTTTTTCGTATTTAAAGGGGATGAGAAATAGCAGAAAGGAATTAAGAAGCGCACATGTGGAACAGAAGTTAAAAATCTTATTGGGTAAAATTCTTTCCACAAAATGGCCGATTTGTTACAAAATACGACACTTCGGGCAAATTGTCCAAATTTGGGACAATTTTACGGAAATGCCCATATTTGCTGAAGCGAAGCTATTTCGTATGAGATTGATGCGGATACGCGGACAGCGACCATATACTTCACCTTGTCTGATGGAAGCAGTCTGACCGGCACCTATAGCCTGGACGAGAATTCCTATTCCTACCAGTAGAAGATGAAAGATTCTGATTGCAGTCTTTTGA
>JAJBVF010000542.1 GCA_020859965.1 Clostridiales bacterium | reverse complement strand
CAATTAAGCGTGTATCCAAGACAGTAAAGGGTGGACGTAACATGCGTTTTACCGCTCTTGTTGTAGTCGGCGATGGCAACGGCCATGTGGGAGCCGGGCTTGGCAAAGCTGTAGAAATCCCGGAGGCAATCCGCAAGGGCAAAGAGGATGCAATGAAGAAACTGATTTCCATACCGATGACAGAGGATGGAAGCGTACCGCATGATATGATCGGCAAATTTGGCGGCGCGAGCGTTCTGCTGAAGAAGGCTCCAGAAGGTACTGGAATCATCGCCGGAGGTCCGGTTCGTGACGTTCTGAACACTGCTGGTGTTAAGAACATCCGTACGAAGTCACTTGGCTCAAACAACAAGCAGAACGTGGTTCTGGCTACACTGGAGGCACTGAAGCAGATGAAGTCTCCGGAAGAGGTAGCGAGACTTCGCGGCAAATCGGTAGAAGAGATTCTTGGTTAATTTTCCGGTTCACTGTGTGAATCCTGGAACAGGAAATGGAGGTCACTCATGGCAGACAAGTTAAAGGTTACATTGGTAAAGTCGCCGATTGGTGCAATTCCGAAGCATCGTGCGACGGTTAAGGCACTCGGCCTTACGAAGATGCACAAGACAGTAGAGCTTCCGAATAACGATGCGGTAAAAGGTATGGTTGCACAGGTTGCTCATCTGGTAAAAGTAGAAGAGGCATAGAATTCCATATATTTGCAATGCGAATGTATGAGACCTGTACAGAGAGCCGCCGCATGAAAAAGCATGCCAGCATATCGTGCGACGGCCTGCGTTCTCGGTTCACGTTGTGGATCGGAACAAATAAAGGAGGTTCAACATGGATTTATCAAATTTGAGCCCGGCTGAGGGCAGCGTTCACAGCAATAATTTCAGACGCGGACGCGGACATGGTTCAGGAAATGGAAAGACAGCCGGCAAAGGTCATAAGGGCCAGAAGGCACGTTCCGGAGCTCCGAGAATCGGGTTCGAGGGCGGCCAGATGCCGTTGTACAGACGTATTCCCAAGAGAGGATTCAAAAACAGAAATTCTCTGGATATCGCTGCTTGCAATATCAGTGCACTGGAAGTGTTCGACAATGATACAGTAGTGACAATTGATACGCTGATTGAGAACGGCATTATCAAGGACAAAAAAGACGGCGTGAAGGTACTTGGAAATGGTACGCTCACAAAGAAGCTGACCGTACAGGTCAATGCATTCAGTGAGAGCGCAAAGAATAAGATCGAGGAGCTCGGTGGAAAAGCAGAGGTGATCTAAGATGCTCGAGACACTCAAAAATGCATTTCGGATCAAGGATATCCGAAAAAAGATTTTCTACACCTTCCTCATGATGCTTGTGATCCGTTTTGGCTCACAGCTGCCGGTGCCGGGAGTAGACAGAGATTATTTCGCGTCATGGTTTTCATCGTATTCCAATGATGCGTTCAACTTCTTTTCGGCATTTACGGGTGGCTCATTTGAGAATATGTCTATTTTCGCATTGAGTATCACACCGTACATTACTTCATCCATCATTATACAGCTTCTCACGATCGCCATCCCGGCACTGGAAGAGATGCACAGAGATGGAGAGGACGGCAGAAAGAAGATTACTGCAATTACACGCTATACGACAGTAGGACTTGCTCTTATTGAAAGTATAGCCATGACGATCGGTTTTGGCAGAAGCGGACTTCTTGAAGAGTTCAATGCGCTCAACTGTATTACAGTAATTGTGGCGCTTGTTGCAGGAAGTACGCTCCTGATGTGGATTGGTGAGCGTATTACGGAAAATGGAGTTGGAAACGGCATTTCCATCGTCCTGATGATTAACATCCTTTCCAGCATTCCGTCCGATTTTGTCAGCCTGTTTGAAATGTTTGTCAAAGGCAAGACAATCGCAAGAGGCGCTCTGGCAGCGGTGATCATTCTTGCAGTGGTTCTTCTGACCGTAGTTCTTGTCATCTTCCTGAATGATGGTGAGCGGAGAATTCCGGTTCAGTATGCTAAGAAGATGCAGGGCAGAAAACTGGTAGGCGGACAGTCTACACACATTCCGCTGAAGGTAAATACCGCTGGTGTTATTCCGGTTATCTTTGCATCCTCGCTGATGTCGATTCCGTCGATGGTGATCTCCTTTGCGGGAATCAGTACGAGCGGTATCGCTTCGACGATTGTAAGTATGCTCAGCCAGAATAACTGGTTCAATCTGAGCCACCCGGAATATTCAATCGGCCTGATCTTGTATATTGTACTGATTGTTTTCTTCGCATATTTCTACACTTCGATCACATTTAATCCGATTGAGGTAGCTGATAATATCAAGAAGCAGGGCGGCTTTATCCCTGGTATTCGTCCGGGCAAGCCAACGACTGAGTACCTGAACAAGGTACTTGGGAACCTGGTATTCATTGGGGCTGTGGGCCTGCTGATCGTAGTGATTATTCCGATTTTCTTCAATGGTATTTTCGGAGCATCGGTGTCTTTTGGTGGTACATCCATCATCATTATAGTCGGTGTTATTCTTGAGACATTGAAGCAGATTGAATCACAGATGGTAGTTCGAAATTACAGAGGATTCCTGACTGATTGATCGGGGGAATCGAAATGGATAAGTGTACCCTCATTTAGCTGCAGGATATCCGAACGGACATCTGACAGTGAGATGAGGGTACACTAAAACCGCTTATAGGGGTTTTCATCTGGCTGCCATATCCGCATTTACAGGTGGTTGCTGTCTGCAATGCTGGCATGCCGGACAGGAATAAGTGAGGTATTAAAATGAAAATTGTTATGTTGGGTGCACCAGGCGCCGGAAAAGGAACACAGGCGAAAATGATAGCGGCGAAGTATGAGATTCCGCATATCTCCTCCGGTGACATTTTCCGTATGAATATTAAAAACGGGACAGAACTCGGGAAAAAAGCGAAAGAATATATGGATCAGGGTCTGCTCGTACCGGATGAACTGACAGTTGATCTGGTAATTGATCGTCTGTCGCAGGATGACTGCAAAAAAGGCTGTATTCTTGATGGATTTCCGCGTACGATTCCTCAGGCAGAAGCACTGGCAGCCGCTCTGGAAGCTCGGGGAGACCGCCTTGACTATGCAATTAATGTAGATGTGCCGGATGAAAATATCGTCGCAAGAATGTCGGGCAGAAGAACCTGTACCGGATGCGGCGCAACATATCATATTATATATAATCCGTCAAAGACGGGAGATACCTGTGAAACCTGTGGCGAAACTCTCATCCTGCGGGATGATGATAAGCCTGAGACTGTGCAGAAGAGACTGAGCGTTTACCACGAACAGACGCAGCCGCTGATCGACTTTTACGATGGGCAGAAGATCTTAAAGACAGTGGATGGCACGCAGGATATGAACGATGTATTTGCTGCAATCGTCAGGATTCTGGAGGCGTGAAATGGCTGTAACGATCAAATCGGAGCATGAGATTGAATTGATGAGGGAAGCCGGCAGACTTCTGAATATTGTACACAATGAGCTTGCTGACGCGATACGCCCGGGAATATCTACCTATGAACTGGATAAAATCGGAGAGCGTGTGATCCGAAGCTTTGGATGCGTACCGAATTTCCTGAATTATAATGGCTTTCCGGCGTCCTTCTGTATATCGATCAATGATGAAGTCGTACACGGAATTCCGAAAAAAGGCAGGATCCTGCACGAAGGCGATATTGTGAGTATTGATGCGGGCCTGATTTATAAAGGAATGCATTCGGATGCTGCACGCACATATGGAGTGGGGCAGATCTCGCCGGAAGCACAAAAACTGATTGATGTGACCAGAGAGAGCTTTTATAAGGGAATCGCTTTCGCAAAGGAAGGACACAGACTTCATGAAATATCTGCGGCGATTGGTGATTATGCGGAATCGTTTGGTTATGGAGTAGTGCGTGATCTGGTAGGACATGGGATTGGGCATGCACTTCATGAGGATCCGCAGATTCCCAATTTCAGACAGAGAAGCAGGGGAATCCGCCTGATGAAGGGAATGACGCTGGCGATTGAGCCAATGATCGCAGCCGGACGTCCGGATGTGGAATGGCTTGACGACGACTGGACTGTGGTGACAGAGGATGGCAGTATTGCAGCTCATTATGAGAATACGATTCTGATCACGGACGGAGAACCGGAGATCCTTTCACTGACGGTTTAACCGGAGCATCAAAGAATCTGTAAGCACAGCCGGATGCGGATAAAGATTACAACGTTATCATCCGTGCCGGTTATTCTGAATGAGGCGGCGAACAGAAAATAACAGAAAGGCAGACAGGACATGAAGGTCTGGACATCGAGAATGCTGGCGATATCTCTGGCCGGGCATGATAAAGGAACTCTGTATGTGATACTGGATGAGACCTCAGATTCGGATCAGGGGACGCCAGGGATTCCGGCTCGCACAGAATGGATTGAAAAAGAAAGTGACACATATTTTCTGTTGGCGGATGGTAAACGCCGTACGCTGGAACACCCGAAAAAGAAGAAAAGAAAACATGTCCAGGTGATTACACATCTTCCGGAAAATTTGCTGGCCCAGATGAAAGAAATTACACTTGATGCACATATTCGGAAAATTCTGAAGAGCTATGCCGCAAATTACCGGCAATGAAGTATGGCGGATCCGGAACAGCTGTGAAAATTAAATGAGTAGAACCTTAAAAGCCCACAAAAGTAGTCATGGAGGTATATATGTCTAAGGCAGATGTCATTGAAGTAGAAGGAAAAGTCATCGAGAAACTCCCAAACGCGATGTTTCGCGTTGAGCTGGAGAATAAGCATGTGGTGCTTGCACATATCAGCGGTAAGCTGCGCATGAATTTTATCCGTATTCTTCCCGGAGATAAAGTGACGATTGAACTGTCACCTTATGACCTTACAAAGGGAAGAATCATCTGGAGAGATAAATAAAAAAATACTTGCATTCCATGCATATGCATGGTATAATAACAAAGCTTTTTGCGGAGGCACTATCTCTGTGCTTTTTTATGCCCAAAAAGCGGAGCTTTAAGAAGGGGAAAGGAGGATTAACCATGAAGGTTAGATCATCAGTGAAACCCATCTGCGAGAAGTGTAAGGTCATCAAGAGGAAAGGCAGAATTATGATTATCTGCGAGAACCCGAAGCATAAGCAGAGACAGGGCTAACACACTTGGCGGAACCGACAGAGTGAGATGCTGTCGAAGAACAATATAACGATGGAATAAACGAGTGGCTGCGAGCGTCTGCGAAAGGATTTGCAGAGGCGGACAGGCATGACTCTTATATATAGATAGTCCGGATTTATTTCGTTGCGATATTGCTTTTAATACCGGCACAGGATATGGCAGTACGGATTTCCGCACGAACCGCCGCGGAAATGATCACGCAGACAATGCATCTGCTAAACTGATGAGATTGTCTGCGTAAAGAATTATTACTGTACATGCCGCGCAAGACAGATCCATCCGGGCAGCCAATATGGGCTGCGGAGATTGTGTCATAGCTTAATGAGTCGGAAAGGTCGTCGTATGACGGCTGGGCGGCTATGACTGCCCCAGTTAGAAACAAGATCTATTTAAAAATTGGAGGAACAGACACATGGCACGTATTTCTGGTGTAGATTTACCAAGAGAAAAACGCGTGGAAATCGGTTTGACTTACATCTATGGTATTGGTAGAACAAGTTCAAACAAGATTCTTGCCGCAGCGAATGTAAATCCTGACACTCGCGTCAGAGATTTGACAGATGAAGAAGTAAGAAGAATTCAGGATGTTGTCAGCGAGCACTACATGGTGGAAGGTGATCTCAGAAGAGAGACCGCGCTCAATATCAAGAGACTTCAGGAAATTGGATGCTACAGAGGCATTCGTCACAGGAGAGGACTCCCGGTTCGCGGACAGCATACAAAGAATAATGCAAGAACGCGTAAGGGACCGAAGAGAACAGTAGCGAACAAGAAGAAATAATCAGATCAAACAGGATTGTGACAGAGATCTGAAAGCATTATTTTTAGAAGAAAGCAGGTTAATTCAGATATGGCAGCTAAAAAAGTTACGAAAAAAGTGACAAAAAGACGTGTAAAGAAAAACGTCGAGCGCGGACAGGCACATATCAAGTCATCCTTCAATAATACGATCGTTACTCTGACGGATG
>JAJBVF010000324.1 GCA_020859965.1 Clostridiales bacterium | reverse complement strand
GCTGACAAAAACTGGGGACGAAACTTTACCTCTCCATGGGTATGGCTGTCCTCCAATCACCTGATCAGCAATATCTCTGGACTGCAGTTGCAAAACAGTGTCTTCGATATCGGCGGTGGCAGACCCAAAATCTACTTCGTTCCATTGAATCGGATTCTGCTCGGTGCTTTTTTCTATGAAGGGACATCTTACGAATTCAATTTTTCCAAATTCTGGACCGGCTGTAAAACAAAATTTTCCTGTAAAGAGACGGAAAACGAAATTCAGTGGCGTGTCCGGCAGGAAAACCGACAGGTGATCATGGAAACCTGCGTCCGCTGTAGAAAAAGGGATATGCTTTTGGTCAGCTACGAAGCCCCTGACGGCAGCAAACGCCACAATCGCCTCTGGAACGGCGGGAATGGAGTCGGACGCATAAAGCTGTATCGCAAGGAAAAAAATGGGAAATCTCTGATTGACGACATTTCTGCATACAACATAGGGTGCGAGTATGGAGAATATTCTGAAATAGAAAGCAAATGAAAAATCGAACGTTGAGGAAAGATGGAGGTTGTGCGATGAAAACAACGATCGTATATGCTCATCCCTGGGATGGGAGTTTTAACAATGCAGTGCTAAAGGAAGCAGAAAAAGCAGCTGGCGATTATGAGCTGATTGATCTTTATGAGGATGAATTTAATCCGGTGATGTCAAAGGCAGAACTGGCAATATACGCCAGAGGAGAGTTTTTAGATCCGCTGGTGGCAAAATATAATCAGATTCTGGATGATACGGACAGGATTGTCTTTATTTTCCCCATCTGGTGGTATGACATGCCTGCAATCATGCGGGGATTTCTGGATAAGGTGATGTTGGAAGGTTCCGCTTATATAACTGGCGCTGCCGGTCTTTCTCCGATTCGTAATATTTCACAGACATATATTTTTACCACATCTTCCACACCGACGGATGTACTGGTGGATACTTTCGGAGACCCCATCCATAATGCCATGATCAGCGCTACATTTCAGATTGTGGGCTTTCAGAATGCGGTATGGAATAATCTTGGCGGCATCGATGCAAGTACACCCAAAGAACGGCAGAACTTTCTGGATGAAGTGAGGAGAATGCTGGAGTAGTTGAGGTGAGGTTATGGAATTAAAAAAGCTTAATGATAATTTTACCGTATGTAAGGTTGAAGATTTTTCACTTGTGAATATTGATGCAGAATACTGTTTTATAGGAAAAACGGACGAAGAAAAATCTCTTGTATGTCTCACAGCAGATGTTCCGTCAAATGTTATTCAGCGTGATGATGGCTGGAAAGGCTTTCGTATTCAAGGCGTCCTGGATTTTTCACTGATTGGAGTACTGGCGAAGATTTCAACTATTTTGGCCGAAGAAGGTATTTCTATTTTTGCAGTGTCTACCTACAATACAGATTATGTTTTTCTAAAAGAAGAAAACTATCAAAAGGCTTTAGACATACTCAAACATTCTGGATACAAGATAATAGCCTGACGATTACCAGTTTATTGATGGGCTATACGGAACGTAAAGCTGCAGGAGGACAGGAGTAATGAAGCTTGCGATGGCGCAGATGTCCATGACGGATAATATAGAGGAAAATTATTTAAAAACACTGGCAAGCTGCAATGCGGCTTCCGACTGTGATCTGATTTTTTTCCCAGAGATACAGTTTTCCCCTTTCTTTCCGCAATATGAAAAGAAAGATGTAAAGCAGTACAGAATGACACAGGAGCATGAATACATAAAGCGGTTATGCGATATAAGCCGTCAGCATCGTCTTTACATTTCTCCCAATATCTATCTTTGGGAAAATGGAAAATGCTACGATGCTTCTCTCTGGATCGATACAGACGGACAGATCGTGGATGTGGCAAAGATGGTTCACGTCGTTCAGGCGCAATCCTTTTACGAGCAGGATTACTATACACCATCAGAGGACGGCTTTAAGGTATTTCATACAGAGTTTGGAAACGTCGGAATCGTCATCTGCTTTGACAGACATCTTCCGGAAAGTATCCGGACCTGCGCGCTCAAAGGAGCCGATTTGATTTTGATTCCTACTGCAAACTGTAAGAACGAACCCATGGAACTGTTTGAGTGGGAAATCCGGGTTCAGGCGATGCAGAACCAGGTGTTTATAGCGATGTGCAATCGGGTCGGCCAGGAGGACGCCATGGAATTCTCTGGTGAGTCGTTAGTCGTGGACCCGGACGGCAATGTTCTTTTTAAATCGGATGATCGGGAGCGTCTGTTAAACTGCGAAATTGATCTGGCTGCGGCCGCCAGGTCACGCCGGGAAAGACAATATATTGCTGCAAGACGTCCTGATATGTACCACTAAACTCGTATAGCAAATGAAAGAGTGGATTTCCTTTAATGATTCAATTATTAGCCATTGACATGGATGGAACATGCCTGAATCAGCACAGTAAAATATCTGCCAAAACCATGACTGCATTGAAGCTGGCTGCTAAGGCAGGAATTCAGATCGTGCCTGCAACAGGGCGCGCGCTGAGCTGCCTGCCTTACCAATTGTCCAACCAGAAAGATTTATACCGTTATGTTATTTCTTCAAATGGTGCTCAGGTTACTGACTGTACAAACATGAAGTCCGTCTATACTGCCTCCATATCAAAAAGCACCGCCCTCTCTCTTTTAAGCAAATGCAATAGCGAAAGGCTGGGGATTTCTGCACACATCAGCCACGAATATCTGGTTCAGGGATATCTGCTGATACTTCTCGGATATTTTATCTACGGAAGGGATGCCGGAAATACAAAATATGTTAGAAACATGGCAAAAGCAATCCAGAATACCGATGGTGACCTTGAGGAACTGCAGTTTTATTTTCTTTCCAAAAATGCAGCAGGAAATACAAAAAACATTCTCACAGAGTTTTCAGATCTCTCTGCACGTAGAGATTTTTCCAAAGAATGCGTCTAAGGGGGAGGCACTGTCCAGGTTGGCCTCTTATCTGCATATCCAGAAGGAATGCATCGCCTGTATCGGAGACGGGGAAAATGACTTAGGCATGTTCCGGGTATCAGGGCTTCGCTTCGCCATGGGAAATGCAGTCCCTGCATTAAAGCAGCAAGCTGACTATATACTGCCGTCAAACCGAGAGGATGGTGTTGCAGAAGCTATCAGCAGATACATCTTGCAAGAACGAACCAGTTGAACTATCATCCCTGCCACACGAGGACGCCTTGCGCTACTAACCGGGTGGCGCTGTTCCCATTACAGGTAGACAGTGTCACAACGCGGTCAATGTCAGAACTGGTAATTTCGGTATCAATTTCCGATTCGCCTGTCATTTCATCAAACCATTCCGCAAAACTTCCATAGTCCTCAAACGAGATTGTATAAGCATCTCCAATCGCATCCACGCTATGGACAGAGAATATGCGGTAAAGGAAGTCCCCATCCGGCGTATAAATCCAAATGTATGGGCACAGAACCATCACTTCTGAATCACGAAACTTTTTCAACTTCGCGAACATACTCCCATCCCTCATATTGTGACCATAAATAACCGTATTGTAATCCTCTAGGTCTGCATGATTCTGATAATTCATGAAGATACTGCCAGCATAAAGATAACTGCCGTCCGGCGCTCGGTGGAGGTAATAATCATTATCTTCTGACTGCATCACCGGATAGGAGATCTCTACAGCAGGGATGTGAATCCAGGCAATACAGTCTTCATAAGTGTCCGCCAGCGAATCCCAATCGACCGTGATCCGCTCCGGCGCATCATCCGGAAGGTTTTCCGTTAAATCATTCGTTTCTACTTCTGACCCGTATTCATCTGTTAAATTTCCTGTACCCGATTTCAAATCATCGTCCTCCGATTTGTCCGATTCTTCGAGCTGCCCATCAGCGACACTGGTAAACGCAGACTCAATATCATCATAGCTGTCCCTGCCTTTCTGGTAGCCAAGGCACACCCGCACAGCCATTACAATTCCCGCTACTACAAGCGCAACTGCTGCAATCCCGCATATTAATTCAGTTTTTCTCATATAATTCTGTCCTTTCGTACTTGCTTATTTGCCGGAGAAACCGCCATTCTATATCCCATAGACGCTTCCCCTATTGCCTTTTATCCTCTTCTGCTCCTCTGTTCTTCCAGTCCGCGATCGATCAGGCGGGAAGCCTGGTTTTTGGTAAGACTCGCAAAATCGATTTCACTCAGGAAATCTTCATCAAACAGCCCCTGGATAAACGCTTTCTGCTTTTCTGTTGCAAGCTGCTTTCCCCAGTTTCTGCATCGATCCGCATCCCACAGATGCTTTTTTGCGGCAAAGGAGCTGCTCAGAATCTCATACATATCATCAAACGCATCCTGTACAGGAATATCTCTTTTCGCATACAGGTCGCCCTGTTTCCCTCTCAGGAACACGCTTGAATTGCCGGTGATATCTTCCGGCGTCACAATCGCGCGTATGCCATCACCAATGGAGCAGATAAAATTCCCATTTGCGCAGACTGTGTAATCCACACCATGGGTATCATAGTTCCCATTTTTCTCAAAGAGGTCAACCAGCTCAGCATTTACCCTCCACGCATCCGGATTGGAAAAATCTGCCGCCTCCATCTGCTCCGCTTCTTCCTGCAGTTCCGTAATCAATCTGCCGTTAAATCTATCATTGTCCCCCACTTTCTCCGGGTCCAGACCGAAAAGTATAGGTGCCGAGCAGATCGGCATCCTTGTCGCTCCCACACAATCAATCAGCAGTAATTCTTCCTTGCCCGGATACAAGCGGAGTCCCCTTCCCACCATCTGCACATAGACCGCCGCACTTCTTGTCGGCCTGCAGATAATAATCGTCCTCACCATAGGCAGGTCAGTCCCTTCCGTCAGAACCATGCAGTTGATCAGCACAGGTGTTTTGCCTTCTTCAAACCGTTTCAGGCAGTCCCGCCGGTTTTCCGTTTCCGCTGTCACCACTTCCGCCTCGGGGATCAGCTCCTGCAGCCGGCGGGCATGGTTTACGGATGCCGCAAAAATAATGGTCGGCCCGACCGCCTTTTTCCGGTAAATGTCTGCGATCACCTCATTACATTCCCGGATATCGACAGCGACCTCAATGTCCCCCTGGTTAAAATCCCCAGCGGTCGTCCGGGCGTCACAGATGTTATAGCCGATATCTATCCGTTCACAGCGGATATTGGTAAGCCAGCCGTTTTGAATTCCCCATTTGATGTCCCGCTGAAACACGACCTTCGAGTAAATGTTCCCCAGCTTTACGCTGTCTGCCCGATTCGGCGTAGCTGTAAAACCCAGGTGGAGGCGCGGCTGAAAATAATCATAGATTTTTCGGTAAACCGGAGCTACGCTATGGTGTGCCTCGTCTGTGATGAGCAGATCAAAATCATCCGGCTGAAACCTGTCCAGTCTCCGCACCAGTGTCTGTACACTGGCAGAAACCACCTCCTCCCCATCCGAAAATTCTTTTGCCTGTTCGACGCCAAAGCTGCATCCCTGCTCTGCGTAATACTTTTCCGGCTGATGGACAAGCTCCTCCCGGTGGGAAAGGATCAGCACCCTCCCGCGCCGCATGACATGCGTAAATACCCAGGTCTTCCCAAGCCCGGTTGCCATGACCACCAGATAGGCTCCGTTTTCAAGCCCATCCAGTGTTTCCAGGCATTCCTCCTGATAATCTCTTGCTTCCGACAATTCGATTCCCCCTTCCGGTTCCTGACCCGCAAAGAGCGGATCATTCTTTGTCTGTCTTCTTTTTCCGCGCAAACCGGCGATTATACAAAACCAGCAGATTCTCCAGTGCTGCTTTCGTTTTGCGGCATATCATCGACTTGCTATAGTGTTTCTCCGCTGCGTAGACTGTCTGCCCCTCCCGTTTCACATACACATGCGAAATCAGCTCAGCCTGTTCGGCCGGCAGGGAGCGGATACAGAATTTCACATAGTTCAGCTTCTCCTGCCCTTTTGAGATCCTGAGTATCTGCTGTGCGATCTCATTCCCTTGCTGTTCCAGATCACGCTCCACAGAAACGAGGATGTTGTAGATCGTATCCGCATTCCTTCCCGGCGGATCTCCTCCCGGGTGTTCTTCCGGGTTACTGCCGCGCAGGGACTTGCGCCAGATGCACTCTTCAAACGATTCGAGCCTCGCAAATTCC
>JAJBVF010000017.1 GCA_020859965.1 Clostridiales bacterium | reverse complement strand
TGAGACGACACTGGCGGCGGTGATCGTGGATGACCAGACGCGGCACAAATATGTGATCAATGATTTTTGTCTGATCCCGCGCTATGCAGTGTTGGATCCGAAGGTGACTTTAAGTCTGCCGCCGTTTGTCACAGCGACTACAGGTATGGATGCGCTTACTCATGCAGTAGAGGCATATATTGGAAATACAACTACCCGCGGCACAAGAAAAGACGCAGAACGGGCAGTAAAGCTGATCTTCGAAAATCTGGATGAAGCATATCAGCATGGAAACAATAAGAAAGCCAGAAAAAATATGCTTCATGCTTCCTATTACGCGGGCTGCGCGTTTACAAAATCCTATGTGGGATATGTTCACGCGGTAGCGCATTCTCTGGGCGGCCAGTACAATGTGCCGCACGGGCTGGCAAACGCGATCATTCTCCCCTTTGTGCTGGAGTCTTACGCTGATTCTGCCGAAGGCAGTTCCTGTGCTGCACATCCGTATCGCGGAAGTGGTTCTTATTTTTCGAAACTTGCAAAGCTTGCTGTAGCTGCTGGCGTTGCGGATGAAAATACACCGGAAGAAGATGCTGCAAGAGCATTTATTCAGGCAATCCGGGATATGAAGAAACGCTTTGGCATTGGCGATACGGTGCCGGAAATCCGTAAGGAAGATATCCCGAAGCTTGCACGCTATGCGGATAAAGAGGCGAATCCGCTGTATCCGGTGCCCGTGCTGATGGATGCGAAAGAGCTTGAGAAGTTTTATTATCAGGTGATGGAAGGATATGCTGCAAAGGATTGCCGGAATGCATAGTTTGAAGCAGTCTGAAGTATCGTCGTTTGATTCGTACAAAGAACCGGGAAAAATGACAGATTCCGGAAAGGAGTGTCAGTAAAAAATGACAGAAACAGAGATCAGAGAGATTGTAAAAAAGCAGCGGAACTATTTTAACAGTGGAGTGACGCTGAATGTCGGATTCCGGCTGAATGCGATCAGCCGGCTGAAAGCCTGTATACAAAAGCATGAGCAGGAGATCAGCAACGCGCTGAAAAAAGATCTGGGAAAAAGTGATTTTGAAGGATATATGTGCGAGACAGGCATGACCTTAAGTGAGATCAGCTTTATGCAGAAGCATACGCGGGCCTTCGCACGGGAACGAACGACATGGACGCCTCTGGCACAGTTTTGCTCCAGGAGCTTTGAGAAGCCCTCGCCTTACGGTGTCGTTCTGATCATGAGTCCCTGGAATTATCCTTTCATGCTTTCCATGGAGCCGCTGGTGGATGCGCTCGCTGCCGGCAACACGGTGGTGCTGAAGCCAAGCGCATATTCTCCTTATACGAGCGAGCTGATTGTAAAGCTGATCCGGGAATGCTTTGATGATTCTTATGTAACGGTGATCACTGGTGGACGGGAGGAAAACCAGTTCCTGCTGCAGGAGCATTTTGACTATATTTTCTTTACCGGGAGTAAATCGGTCGGACGGGAGGTAATGAAGCATGCCTCAGCACATCTGACCCCTGTGACGCTGGAACTTGGCGGAAAAAGCCCCTGCCTTGTTGATCGGACCGCGAACCTGCGGCTTGCGGCAAGGAGAATCGTATTTGGTAAATTTTTAAATTGCGGACAGACCTGTGTAGCGCCGGATTATATTTATTGCGATCCGGTCATAAAGGACGAACTGATCCGGCAGATCCGGATTCAGATCCGGAAACAGTTTGGAAATGTACCTTTGCAAAATCCGAATTACGGAAAAATCATTAACGAGAAACATTTTGAACGGATCCGGGGACTGATCGACCCTTCAAAAGTAGTGAGCGGCGGTCATGTCAATCCGGATACGCTGCAGATCGAGCCGACTGTGATGGATGATGTGACCTTTGAGGATGCGATCATGCAGGAAGAAATATTCGGGCCGGTGCTTCCGGTACTTACCTGGGATTCGCTGGATGGTGCTGTCCGGAAAATCAATTCCATGGAACATCCTCTCGCGCTCTATCTGTTTACACGCAGCAAGGGTGCGGTGAGGATGGTTACCTCTAAATGCGGATTTGGAGGCGGCTGTATCAACGATACCATCATCCATCTGGCCACCAGCGAAATGGGATTTGGCGGTTTTGGAGAGAGCGGAATGGGTTCATATCATGGGAAAAAGGGATTCCAGACGTTTTCTCACTACAAGAGCATAGTGGACAAAAAGCTTTGGCTGGATCTGCCGATGCGCTATCAGCCGTACCGAAAGCTTTATGATAAGCTGATCCATCTCTTTTTGAGATGATGTAACTTGTAAGAAGTTCGCCGCGCTTGCGTGAGCGAACTTCGCAAGTTAACGAGCAGCTGGTTTTTGCTGTGAGTTCAGTTGATCCCGGATAACATCTGCATCAGTTCCGAATGCGGCTGCTGCGGATATTTTTCGAAAAGATTGATATATCGTTCATCCGCGCCGCGATTGCGGAAAGCAGGGTAAAGGAATCCAAACTCCGGATCGCCTGCCTCGTAGTCTCCGCGAAGCGGGCAAAGAGCGCAGAGCAGATATTCGTAGACTTCTTCAGAACCCTCCAGCCATTCCTGATCGGATCCTTTCCGGGGCACATCGTAGCGGCCATGAAAGACCAGAAAAGCATAGGATCGGTTTTTGCAGGGCTGCGCTTTCTGAATCTGATCATATAGGATGTCCAGAAATGCGTCATTTTTGAGACCGCATTCCCGGATACCATCCAGAAGCTGCCAGAGGCTGCCCGGTTTTCTGGCGTCCGGCGGGATCCGGTGATCCTTCAGACACACATTTGTCTCAGAGAAGATGACATTTTTTGCGATGGAGAGATTCCGGCTGCGTTCCGGCGTGGACAGCTTCAGAAAATGCGTATTGAATGTGCCGTCTACAAATCCATCTTCATCGAAATACGCGCCCGCGATCCGGTCAATAGAAGACCTTGCAGGAGTCATTCTGCGGGTAAGCTCCAGCATATCGTCCCGGTTGATCATATGAGTAAAGTTCCTTTGTCAATAATAGTAAACATTGTATGTCGTTTTACAAAAAGTGTAAGATTTTATTGCCATGAAGTCTGATTCTCTCCGTGATGAAATCCATTCTGGGTCCAGCGGACGATATCGGTGATGTTTTTTGTCGCAAGGATGATCGTGTGGTCGTCCTTCTGCGGAAGACAAAAACTGAATTTTCCGTAAGTGTCAAGCGAACCTTTGCGCAAATCTGGTTTCAGACGGTAAAATAGCTGACGGCTTTTTTGGTCTGCAGTTGCTTGCGCAGATTCAGCAGATCCGTCTCTTTTTTGAATTCGTCGATTTGATCTTCTACGACATAATGCTGTGCGAAAAATTCCTGTGCTTCGTAGTACGGAGTGTGATTCATAAAATTACAGACATGATCCGAAAGCGTAAGGTTTTCATGAAGCGAGATCTCATCGAGCTGTGTGTCAATAATGCAGATCGCACTGTATGTTTCCCTGAGACCGGCAAGAAAATTCAGTTCCCGGTCGACACTGTTTGCTGAGACAATGGCATTGATCATCAGAGGATCTATGTTTTGCGAGTAATACATAACCTTTGCAGGCTGTCCGTTCTTATCTTCTGACATCAGCCAGAAAGCGGACTCCCTCCACTGACCGTTTTTCAGCCGGTTATCGCAGATGACCGGCTTGTTGTGCTTCAGTGTATGGCGCAGACTGCTGATACTGCCCATCTCGCGGCGCAGCTCCCGGTATTCTTCGGAAACAAATTCATTGCAGAACGTATTGTTCCGTCTGGTATAGATCCCTTCATCCGGCTCACCGATCTTCACACTTGAAGGGTCATGACGGAGAATGCGGTAGGTATCGTTTGTCAGGTCAGCGATCAGCAGTACTTCATAGGAATCTGTCAGAGTATGCAGAAGGAAAGTCATCTCCTCCTTGAATTCACGCTCGATCGTATCGCGCTGAAATTCCGGATGGGCGATGTGAAAACGTTCTTTATCCGCATACATCCGACGTTCCGCAGTCGCCATGACCGGATCGATCTTTGAAATGTATTCCCAGTCCCATCCCAGTGCCGCGATCGGCATGGTCTCGCTTTTAATCAGCTGGTCAAATGACTCCGCGGAAGCGGTAAATACATCTTTCTCTTTACCAACCGACACAACAAGGAATTCATCTCCGCTGATGCGGTAGCAATCAGAGTCCGGAAAATGCTCTGCCAGCATCCGGGCAAAAGAGATGATATATTGATTGCCTTTTTCATGGCCGTGAATGTCTTTGATAATTTTCAGACCTTCAGGTCTGCAAACAGTACGCCGATCATCTGTTCTGCGTTCCGGTCCGCACATTCACGGCAAAGGTTCTGGAAGGAAAGCTGGTTTTTTAACCCGGTCATCGAATCCAGATAAGCTACCAGTTCCAGCTGTTTCTGTGCTTCAAGTTCACGCACACGGGAATTGTGAATATCGCGGATATAGAGCATGACGGTCTGGTTGGCGTCTGTATAGTCGCTTGCTTTGATGAGCTCCATCATGACCCAGCGGAATTCATCTTTTGTCTTTCGGCGGTAGCTGACGGTCAGAGGCTCTTCAGAGGTAAGAAAATGCAGCTTCAGATGCTCCGGTGCGGTGGCGTCAAGATAAACGTCTCTGTCATCCGGATATACCTGGCCGGATTCGGCAAAACCATGCAGCCACTCGAAAATTCAGGGGGCATAGCCCTTTTGAAGGTTGACTTCCTCTTCATAGGTCTTGATGTCCAGATGTTCATTGGTGGTAAGGTTGATCTTCAGTATTTTATGATAAGTTCTCGCAAGGATCCGCATGGAATCCTCCAGAAGCGTGCCCGTATGCTTCATAATCGGTTAGCCCCTTTTATTGTTGTCACTCAAAATGACTATCAGAGATTTATTTCTGAAAGTATTATATGAATCAGGAAAAGTTTTGTCAACAACCGGCAGCGGCCGCTTGTTTGAAAAATGTATGAAAATCACGGGAATCATCCCTTCCAAAAAATTCTTGACCTGTTTTGGGAATCAGGCTATAGTAAGATAGAGGTGAGCATATGAAAGACAGAATCTTAGAACTGATAGAGAACAGACAATATGCTAAAGTGAGATCAGAGATTGCCGAGTGGAATGAAGCTGATGTGGCGGATCTTCTGGAGGAGCTTCCCGAGGAAGAGGCCCTGAAAATATTCCGGCTTCTGCCAAAGGATATGGCAGCGGAAGTATTTTCCTTCCTTCCGATTGAGATCGAGCATCAGATCATCACTTCTCTGTCTGAGCGGGAGGCTTACAATATCATCGAGAATCTGTATTCCGACGACGCGGCTGACCTTCTCGAAGAGATGCCGGCCAATGTGGTTAAGAGGATCCTCACCAATGCCAGCCCGGAGACGAGACATGATATCAATCAGCTGCTGCAATATCCGGAGGACTCTGCCGGAAGTCTGATGACGGTGGAATATACTGCGCTGAAAGAAGAGTGGACAGTGGAAGAGGCGATCGCTCACATCCGACAGCATGGCATGAAGAGTGAGACGGTCAATACCTGTTATGTGCTGACAAATTCCAGAAAACTGGTCGGTATCGTATCCATACGGGAGCTGTTGCTCAATGATCCGGATTCCTATCTGAAGGATATTATGGAGGATCGTCCGATCACGGTTCACACGAAAGATGACCAGGAGGAAGTAGCCAGAGACTTTCAGAAATACGACTTTACGGTCATGCCCGTGGTGGATTCAGAAAACCGTCTTGTAGGTATCATTACGGTCGATGATATCGTAGATATCATTGAGCAGGAGGCTACAGAGGATATGGAAAAGATGGCCGCGATCGTGCCATCGGATAAACCATACATGAAGACCGGGGTGATCGAACTGGTTAAAAAAAGAATCCCCTGGCTGCTTCTTCTTATGATTTCCGCCACATTTACCGGAATGATCATCACATCCTTTGAGGAAAAGCTGGCAGCCTGCGTTGTTCTTACTGCCTACATCCCGATGCTGATGGATACCGGCGGCAACGCGGGCGGACAGGCAAGCGTATCCATTATCCGTTCGATCTCCTTAAATGAAATTGAATTTAGCTACATTTTCCGTGTGGTCTGGAAAGAGATCCGCGTGGCATTCTGCTGCGGTGTGATTCTTGCCGTGGCAAATTTTGCTAAACTGCTTCTGCTGGATCGTGTAGATCTGCTC
>JAJBVF010000061.1 GCA_020859965.1 Clostridiales bacterium | reverse complement strand
CAGATAATGGCTGCCTGAGGAATTTTTACGTAAAAAAACGAAAAAAGGTGTCAAATATTTCAAAAAATGATTTTTAAAATTATGCATATCAACGAATTATCTAAAATAGGAACATTTTCAATTGACTTTTTGTGCAAAATATTATAACATTTTTCCATAACAAAAAAGATTCTGCCGAGAAGGTCAGTAAATTTACGTAAAAAACCGGTTTGGCAATCCGGCAGATTAACCCGTTGTTTCGCATTTTATGACAATGCGTTTGCTAAAAAAGTGGAGGAAGATAAAAATGAAAAAAATAACAGCATTAGGCCTTACTGTTTGCATGGCGACATCCCTGATGGCAGGAAGCACCTCTCTGATCGCAGGTGCAGAAGAAAGTTCAGATCTGTCTTTTGCGTTCTGCACAAACACTCTGAATAATACTTTCCAGAGTTCAATGGATGCGACATTCAGCGCACTTTGCGAAGAAAATGGTATCTCTTATACCTGCCTTGATCCTGATTATGATCTGAATACACAGCTCAGTCAGCTCTCAGATGTAGCTAACAGCGGATATGATGCAGTATTTATCATTCCGGTAGATTCTTCAGGAATCACTTCCGGTCTGGCAGAGATTTCTGCAGCAGGAATTCCGATCTTCAACGTAGATACAGCAGTAATTGATGAAGATATGGAAACATATGTGACACAGTTTGTAGGAACAAATGCTTATATGGCAGGTCAGCTGGTAGGTGCACAGATGGCGGAAGATTATCCGGATGGAGCGAAGATCGCCATTCTTGATTTCCCGTCAAACGAAAGCTGTGTTGACCGTGTAAACGGCTTCCTGGATGGACTTGGAGACAATGCAGATAAATTTGAGATCGTTGCACAGCAGGATGGCGAAGCAGCTCTGGATACTTCCCTTACTCTTGCAGAAGATATCATTATCGCTAACCCGGATCTTGAAGCATTCTTCTGCATCAATGACCCGTCTGCACTGGGCGCGGCTGCTGCTGTAAAGGCTGCAAACATGACTGGCGAAATCGGCGTTTACAGTATTGATGCTTCTCCGGATGGAAAACAGGCTCTTCTTGATGGCGAATTTTCAGCGGTAGCTGCACAGGTTCCGATTCAGATTGCAGAGTATGCTTATGAGCAGGCAGTTGCTTATCTTGGCGGTGAAACAGATCTGGGCGACCTGAAGGTTTATCTGGATTCTCATCTGATTACATTGGAAGAAGCAGAAGAGACCGTAAATGACTGGCAGTAAATAAAAACGGGGATATGAAGGAGAACCGCGCCATGGAAATCGCTTGCGGCGAGGCGCGTTCTGCATCCTCAATATCCTGCGGAAATTAAGAACATAGCATGCGGTGGTGGCAGCACCGCCGCATTTTTTAATGCGCAGGGGCGTGTATGGAGGAAATATATGGGACAGACAGTTCTGGAAATGAGAGGTATCAAAAAAAGCTTTTCCGGGATTTACGCTCTCAGCGGAATCGATTTTGACCTTGAACTTGGCGAGGTACACGCACTTCTCGGAGAGAATGGAGCGGGAAAATCAACACTGATCAAGGTGCTGGGAGGTATTTATCTGCCGGATGCCGGCTCAATTCGGATAAACGGAAAAGAAGTTAAGATTCGCAATGTGCCTGAGGCCAGAGAAAATGGGATCGGAATTATCCATCAGGAAATTGTGCTGGTTCCCTATCTGACGGTGGCACAAAACCTGTTCCTGGGCAGAGAGATTGTCAAAAACAGGATGGTGGATCTGGAAGAGACAAATCGGAGAGCACAGGAGATGATTTCTTCGCTGGGAGTAAACATTCGGGCAGACGAGCTGGTAGAGAATCTGACGATTGCGCAGCAGCAGATGGTAGAAATTGTCAAGGCGGTTTCTTTTAATGGAAAGATTATCGTGATGGATGAGCCGACCTCTTCTCTTTCTAATGAAGAAGTGGAGCAGGTGTTTGGCATTATCGCACGATTGAAAGAACAGCAGGTGAGCATTATCTATATTTCTCACCGTATGGAGGAGCTGTTCCGCATTTCGGATCGGGTAACGGTGATCCGGGATGGTGCTTATGTGGGAACACGGCGCACATCTGAGACAAATCCCAATGAACTGGTAGCAATGATGGTCGGAAGAGATCTGGAAAACTTTTATGTCAGGGATTTCAACAATCTGGATAAGGCAGAAACCGCATTGGAAGTAAAAAATCTGACCAGCAACGGAGCTTTTGAAGATGTCAGTTTTCGGGTGAGAAAAGGAGAAATCCTGGGATTTGCCGGACTGGTCGGGGCTGGAAGAAGCGAAATTATGGAAAGCATTTTTGCAGCCAGACCACATCAGGGCGGCGAGGTTTATCTTTATGGTAAGAAAGTAGATTTTAAAAATCCTATGGATGCGATCCATGCGGGAATTGCGTTAGTGCCGGAAGACCGTAAAAAACAGGGACTCGTGCTCGGAAACAGTGTTGCTTTTAATCTGACGCTCGCTTCTTTGCGTTTTTATATGAACGGTGTTGCAATCAGTGAGAAAAAACGTCAGAAGGTAGTTGATCAGTATTTTAAGCAGCTGGACATTAAGGCTGCATCTCCTCAGATTGAGGCAGGAAGCCTTTCTGGTGGGAATCAGCAAAAGGTCGTCCTTTCCAAATGGCTGGCGACAAAACCGGAAGTATTGATCCTGGATGAACCAACCAGAGGTGTGGATGTAAATGCAAAATATGAAATTTATACCGCAATTAATGAACTTGCGAAACAGGGAATTGCGATTGTGATGGTGTCCAGTGAGCTTCCTGAGATTATAAATATGTGTGACAATGTCTGTGTGATGAGAGAAGGAAAGCTTGTGGGCAGGCTGACAAAGGATGAAATGAATCAGGAAGCAATTATGGAATATGCGGCAGGAGGAGTGGAATGATATGAATGAGAATAGCAAAAAAAAATCCGGACTTAACAATCCGGTAATGGCGATGCTGAAGGAAAATATTGGTATTCTCGGAGTGCTGATCATCATGTGCGCGATCGTTACTCTGGCTACAGATAAATTTCTGACACCGAATAATATGATTTCTGTACTGCGGCAGATCTCAATCAACGCGTACATCGCCCTGGGGATGACGCTGATCATTATTCTGGGGCACATTGATCTGTCAGTCGGCGCGATTGTTGCCATGAGCGGAACCCTGACAGTTGGTTTTATTGTGAATCAGAGTATCCCGATTCCGGTAGCAATTCTCCTTGGACTGCTTTTGGGCGTTCTGGCTGGATTTGTCAGCGGGTTCATCGTAGCCACCTTCCATGTTCCGGCTTTTATTATCACGATGGCGATGATGAATGTCTGCAAGGGCGTGGGATATGTTTATTCGGGCGGACAGGCGACCCGTATTACGGATGAATTCTTTGTCGCTATTGGTACTGGTTATCTGTTTAATGTAATACCCCTTCCGGTGGTATACATGGTGATTCTGATCGCAGTATTTGCTTTTCTGCTTGGAAAGACTAAATTTGGAACTTATGTATATGCAATCGGCGGAAACCGTGAGGCGGCAAGGCTCTCAGGTGTTCCGATTAAAAAAGTGGAAATTACGGTATTTACCCTCTCCGGTCTGCTTTCTGCATTTGCAGGACTGGTACTTTGCTCAAGAATGTATTCCGGACAGCCTTCTGTAGGAGACGGTTATGAACTGGACGCGATTGCTGCCTGCGTACTGGGCGGAACTTCTATGTCCGGTGGCCGTGGACACATCAGTGGAACTGTCCTTGGCGCAATGGTAATCGGTGTCATTTCAAATGGACTGAATCTGATCGGTGTGAGCTCCTACTGGCAGCTGATCGTCAAGGGACTGATCATCGCATGTGCGGTACTGCTGGATGCGCAGAAGGATAAGCTGGCTCTTATTGGAAAGAAAAAGTAAACGAAGGAAGAGAGGAATTCAGATATGGAATTGTTTCGGAAAATGTCTTTTGCTGACTCTACGGGAGATGCCATTCCATTTTACCATGAAGGGAAATATCATATTTTCTCGCTTACACCGGCACCCGGTACTACCGTGTATCCGGCTCGTTTAAGAACGACCTGGAGCCATAGTGTGTCGGAGGATCTGGTTCACTGGACTGAACTGCCGACGGCGCTGTATCCGGGGGAAGGCCTGGAGCCGGATGCTTCCGGTGTGTGGACCGGCGGCGTTGTTTATGGCGAAGGAAAATATCATATCTTTTATACGGGATATTGTCTGGAAGCGGAATACCAGCAGACAATCTGTCATGCAACCAGCGACGACGGAATTACCTGGGAGAAAGATCCGGCGAATCCCGTCATTACGCCTCTGGTGGAGTTGTATGAGAAGCTGGACTGGAGAGATCCGTATGTGTTTTATAATGAGGAAGATAAATGCTACTGGATGCTGCTTTCAGCAAGAAAGCTGGATATGCCGATAACCAGAAGAGGCTGTATTGTACTGTATCGCTCAAAGGATCTGAAATCCTGGGAACATTATGGCCCGTTATATGCACCCGGTCACACAAACTGCCCGGAATGCAGTGAAATGTATAAAATCGGCGATAACTGGTATCTTTCCTATTCCAGGTTTTCAGAATTTGGGAATACGATTTATCGCGTATCGAAATCACCATTCGGACCGTGGCGTAAACCCAAAAATGATGGGATCGGAGGACGCAGATTCTATGCGGCCAAGTCCATGCAGGATGATGCAGGAAGAAGGTTTTATTTTGCCTGGGCGCATGACCGTGCTGAACAAAGCGATTACGGTGAATGGTATTGGGGCGGCACTTTTTGCCTTCCGCATGAGGTTGTAGCGACAGAAGACGGAGAGCTGGCGGTAAAAATGCCAAAGGAGTACGAAACTCAGTTTACAGAGCCGATTGACTGGAATTATGTCCCGGTACTCGGAGAACCGGTGCGTTATGGACAAAACTGCTTTGAAGTGGATTCTATCAGCAAGTGTACCTACGGTTTTCTGAATCACAATGAGGAAAGCTTCCTCTTCAAATGCAAGATTATGCCGCGGGAAGTATATGATCATTTTGGCATCCTTCTGAAATCAGACAGAGAGGCCAGCGGGTGCCTGCTTCTGGAATTCGATGTGGCAATGCAGCGTGCTTCTCTTTTGAACCTTCCGATGGATACAGATCCGTTCTGGCGGCAGTCCTGTCAGGCAGTGCCGCCGGCTACGGCGCCGGGACCGGATGGAGTGAGAGTAGCGGAAAAAACATTCGCAATCATGCCGGGCAAAGAGATTGATATAAAAATCCTTGTGGATCACGATATGGTAGAGGTATTTGCCGGAGAAAAGGTGGCGTTTACCTATCGGGTTTATCAGAAACCAGAATATGAAATCGGAATTCTTGCACAGGACGCAAGAGTGGAATTCTATGATATTGAACTGGTGAAATGAAAGGCTTTCCTTATGACTTCATGAATTAAAGGGAGGAAGGAGAACTATCCTGGGCGGAGCGCATGCTCCGCCTGTTTTTGATGCGCAGGGCCGGGAAAGGAGTTTTTGCGGCTAAAGCCGCACCCGGCCCGCGCAGACGAGCAGGAGATAAATCGTCCTGCTCGATTGCGTATGGCTGCGAGTGGTATTTTTCGGCAGAAGCCTTCTTCTGAATTTTTCGTGTTGTTTTGTCCAAAAGAGCGTGTTATAGTAAACAACGTAAGTCGTTTTACTTAATGCGTCCGCAGTGTGAGTATAAGGGTCAGAAAGGAAGCAGAGAATGCTGCAGTTCATATTTGGAAATTCCGGCAGTGGGAAATCACATTATCTCTATCAGAAAATTATTGAAGAATCCCGGCTGCACCCGGAGCGCAGTTATCTGGTGATTGTACCGGAACAGTTTACGATGCAGACGCAGCGGGATCTGGTTCTGATGCATCCCGACAAAGGCATTATGAATATAGATGTCCTGAGTTTTCGCCGTCTGGCACATCGGATTTTTGAGGAAGTGGGGACGGATCGGCGGACTGTGCTGACAGAAACCGGGAAAAACCTGATGCTGCGCCGGGTAGCGGAGCAGGAGAAGGAACATCTGCAGGTGCTTGGCGCAAGGATGAACCGCACGGGATACGTCTCGGAAGTAAAATCCATTTTATCTGAGCTGATGCAGTATGAGATTACGGATTATGATCTGCAGGTGATGCTGGACTCTGTTGAGAGC
>JAJBVF010000070.1 GCA_020859965.1 Clostridiales bacterium | reverse complement strand
CTACCATCGTATTGTCATAATACTTTGTCACAAATGGAACCGTCGCCCCATCGAATACCAGCTCCCGATAAGGCTCATCCGAGATGAGATAGATTGCATGTCCAAACTCTCTCTGCTTCTCCTCCAGGATCGACGCCAGCGCCCGGATCGTATCTTCTGAATAAACCACACCGGTCGGATTATTCGGGTTGTTGATAATGACCGCTTTCGTTTTCACATTAATCGCATTCCGGAACGCTTCCTGATTGATCTGGAAGGTCGTCTCATCCGGAGCAACAGCCACCAGCACGCCGTCATAATTCGTGACATAAGCGCGGTATTCCAGAAAGTACGGTGCGAAGGTAAGCACTTCATCTCCCGGATCCAGCACTGTCTTCAGCGCTACATTCAGTCCGCTTCCGGCGCCCACCGTCATGATCAGATTCCGCTCTGTAAAATCTGTGCCGAACCGCTGATTCAGGTTCTCTGCGATCGCCGCGCGCACCTGCGGATATCCCGCATTGCTCATATAGCCATGCACCAGAAGAGAATCTTCCTCGTCCAGAATATCCTTAATCGCCTGATTTACTTTCTCCGGAGCCGGCACATTCGGATTGCCAAGGCTGAAATCATAAACCTTATCCGCTCCATAAAGCTCCGCCATCTTTTTCCCTTCCTCAAACATCATCCGGATCGCGGAATTGTTTTCAAGAAAAGGACGCATCTTTGCTGAAATCATGTTCTGTATCCCCCCTGTAAAATCATCTGTCTGTTATCCAACCTGCGCAGGAGCTTCCATCCCCTGCAAACACACCTTACTTTACTACAACAATACCACTATTTCAAGCACATTTTACTGTAAAAGCGTGCCCGTTTTTGCAAAAATTGAGGGCGCAGGCACCGACCGAAGCGAAGAACAGACACGGCAGATTTCAAATATCAGTGAAGATCGTAATGCGGTGCCCGTGAAGCATCAACCAAAATGCCGGAAAAAATACAGCAAATTTCCCACTATCTTTCCGGCAGCCAGCGCGATTACGATCCAGCTCACACCCTTCGTGATTCCCAACCGCCGGCTGTATATCGGGAAAATATTCACCACCTCTTCCAATGCCATGATCCAGCCGCCGACAAAAATACCAATAAAAATTCCCGCAACAGCCAGAATCCAACTGCCAATGGCCAATCCAAAATCAAAAACTGTAACGATTGTCCCGGCGATCGTTCCCAGTAAGATCGCGTCCTCATACCACAGAATTTCCCCTGCCGTGTGCGAAATTCCAATAAAACGGGTGATAATTCCAAGGCCGACCATCAACGCCGCCACACCGCCCGCCACCAGAAAGCCGGAAGAAAATCCAATAATCGTTACAACAATCTGTCCCATCTGTGCTGTATTCTCCTTCCTCCAATCTGTCTGTTTTCATCCGCCATATTTTCTGTTATGCCTTGTTTTTTGATCTGTCACGTTTTTCCATTATGCCGTATTTTTCCGTTTGCCGTACCTTTCAACCATGTCTCTTTGTTTTCTCTGCTGCGC
The DNA here is from genome assembly GCA_020859965.1 of Clostridiales bacterium. Lineage (GTDB taxonomy): Bacteria > Bacillota > Clostridia > Lachnospirales > Lachnospiraceae > Choladousia. Next base: position 4,649 of record JAJBVF010000070.1, on the reverse strand, counting down.
TTCCAATATTTTTATTCGGGCAAATATCCGTACTTCTCTCTTTTGTCTCAATCAGTGTCGTATTGACGTCATCCTCATAGGTACGCATCTGTACCTGCAGCGGCGTCGGATCCGTCTGTTTCCTCTTCCGCGCAAAATGATGAAAGAAAATCAGAATGCCAAGTCCCACACCGACCGAATACGAAATTTCCAGCATCGTGAAGCCGTTCGATTCGCTGCCGGTAAACATCTGGTATAATCGACTAAACAACTCCGTAATTCCCACATCCGTATTGAACGCCATAATCGAAAATGCGGCACCGAAAAAAGACAGAAAACAAATCAATACTGTCTTTATCCAGCTCCGGATCTCTGATCCGCCTTTTGTTTTTTCCAGAGTAAGAATAAAATCTGTCTCGCCAAGATTACTGATCTCAAGCTTTGGATATTCCCGCTGGATCACTTCGATCACTTCCAATATAGAATACACATATCTTCCCGGCCGCCTGATCCGCTCCGTTGGAAGACGCAATGCCTTCACCTTACTCCCTACCTCTTTTTCCACGCAGCTAAACTGCGCGATCTCACCGAGGTGCACTGGTGTAGAGGTGATTTTTACATTCTTGTCAACTTTTACATAAAGCGTTTCCGATGTACTCATTGCTGTCCTCCTGTGCCTCAGTCTGTTTCCATTACCCTGTATCCGGTACATCCCGTTTCAGACAATATAAAAAATCCTCTCACTGTTTATGCAGCACCAGTACTGCATAATTCGGTTCTGTCATTTGCGATAGGGCATACCACATACAAAAAACACAAACTACTATCAGCAAAATCAGATACCATTTCAACATTTTTCGCATATCCCTGTTTTCCTTCTGCACCATCTGATTTTTTGAATTTCAGAATTTAAAAAATCAATCTCCATGCCATATTATGTGCAAAAACAGTTTCTTTACATACGTAATATCTCCAATATGTAAAAAAATATTCCAGTCGCACGCCAGCGATCAGGCAGGAGAGCGCAGGGAAATTCCCTTAATTTTGAGGATTTATACAAATGCATAAACATGTACAAATAACACAGTTCGAGGTATAATATAACTTGCAAGAAGTCGCCGCGCTTGCGGTAATGAACTTCGTAAGTTAACGGGAAACTGATTTCGCTGCGAGTAATTGCCAACAATCCGGAGAAAGGAATATCGGCATCAGAATGGAACGGAAAATCATTTACCAGATCAAAACAGAAGAGGCGGGATTACGTGTCGACCAGTTTCTCCATCGCAGATCCTATTCCAGGAAAAACCTGGCACAGCTGAAAAACTGCAGCAACAGCACACGAATCAACGGAAAAAGTTGTCGTCTGATGGATCGTCTCTCCGTTGATGATATACTGGAAGTTTCTATAACAGAAAAGAACTGTTCCGAAAACATTCCGGCAACAGCCCTTCCTCTTACGATCGTATATGAAGACGAAGACATCCTGGTGGTCGATAAACCAGCCGGGCTGCCCATTCATCCATCAAAAGACAACTATTATTATTCACTGGCAAATGCCGTCATGTACTACTATAGAAACTGCAGCGGATTTGTATTCCGCTGCACCAACCGATTGGACCGTGATACTTCCGGGCTGACTGTAATAGCGAAACATGCGGTCAGCGCAGGCATTTTGGGAACCATGGTCAAAGAATCCGGTAATCAGTCCGGCAGTATTTCCAGACTTTTTATGGAGCGCGAATACACTGCCATCGCCTGCGGTGAGATCATTCCCGCATCCGGTACGATCGATGCACCGCTTTCGCTCAGACTGCCGCGCCAGACGGCTCTGTTACAGACGGACGCAGATACTGACGACGGTGTTCTTCCCGAAAGATCCATCGAACGCTGCGTTGATTTTGAACATGGAGAGCGTGCGGTCACACATTACCGTGTGTTGGAAGCAAAAAACAACTATAGCCTCGTCTCCATCCTTCTGGAAACCGGCCGTACCCATCAGATCCGTGTGCATATGGCTTATCTGGGCTGCCCGCTCGCAGGTGATTATCTTTATAACCCGGAATGCAGACGTGCCGCCACAAAAGGCTGTATAGAATTACCAGCTGCGCAGATTTCAGGATTCGAAGGAAAGCAAAGAGCCATAAACATCCCCTGCGTCCATGTCCCCCCGGATATCAATGGCATCTCCCGACAGGCACTTCATGCCAGCCGGTTAAAATTTACCCACCCGATATCCGGTAAAATCATGGAATTCCGTTCTCCTCTGCCGATGGATATGCAGCGGCTCAAAGCGCAGGCGTTCCATTCCTGACTTTCGCCGCTGTGGTCTGCGCTAAACAGACATCCAGCGGATGTCCAGCGTTTCTTGAAAGCTTCCCCCATCTCAGGACTGCTGCTTCGCAATTTTCACGATCCGGCTTGTGCCAAGGCGCGATGCTCCCAGTTCAATAAACTTTGCGGCATCGTCAAGGGAAGCAATCCCTCCGGCTGCTTTCATTTTTACATCCTTACCGACATGCTCCGCGAACAGCGCGATATCCGCAAAGGTCGCGCCGCCTTTGCTGAACCCGGTCGAGGTCTTGATAAAGTCCGCTCCCGCTTCTGTTACAATTTCACAAAGTTTAATTTTCTCCTCATCTGTCAGCAGGCAAGTCTCAATAATGACCTTCAGGATCTTGCTTCCGCAGGCAGCCTTCAATGTGCGGATTTCATTCAGGAGACAATCATATTTCTGTTCTTTTACCCAACCGATATTAATGACCATATCGATCTCATCCGCGCCGTTTGCGATTGCGTCCTTCGTCTCAAATTCTTTGACTGCAGTCGTATTGTATCCATTCGGAAAACCAATCACTGTGCAGACTGCCGGAACTCGTTTCGAAGCCGCCTCGCACGCCGCTGCTTTCCCATCCAGATATTCTTTCGCCTGTTTCACATAGCTGGGCGGAATGCAGACAGAAGCAGTCTGATAGATTACTGCGTCGTCACAGATCTGCTGAATCTGCTCCCAGGTCGCATCCTGTGCAAGTAAGGTGTGATCCACATGCTCAAGTATTTCTTTTAATTCCATTTTAGTTTTCTCCTTTTTTCTTTAAATGCTTTCGTGCATTATTTTTTGATGTTATTTAACACGTTCCCACAGAAAAATCAGGATACCCGTTCTCCGAATTCATACAACTCATCCGGACATATATCCTGCCCATCCGGCCATACAACCGTATAGCCATCGGTCGAAACCCTTTTGAAATATTCGTAAAGACGCAGCTTTCCGTACCACTCTCCTTTAATATAAGGTTTTACATCAAAATATTTTTTTCTCCATTATCAAATTCTACAAGTATCCGGTACGGGCAAACTGCTTTTGCCTGTATTGCTGTCGGCCTAAGCATAACATTCCTCTATTCCTACCACAATTTCATCTGACCATATTCTTCATCTCTTCATGCTCCCTGCGCACCTCCTGATACAGTTCATAAAAGCTCCAGGCACTGTTTGTCTCTGTCAGCACCGCTTTTAAGGCCACTGTCGCGTTGGATTTGCGCAGCTCACGCAAAAGGCGGTCCAGACTGGATTCTGTGAAGTTGCAGAGCACCAGCAGTTCCTCAGAAATCTCTCCTGTCCGTGCTTCTTCCTCGTTTTCGGAAATGACCTGCCGTTTTCCGGTAAACTCCTCCAGTCCTGCCAGTGTGCCTACCTGCTCGTCAAATTGATCCGGTGTAATATTTTTAATTCGTATGCCCAGCCGCACCAGTACGCTTTTCACCTTGCGAACCTTTGTTCCCTTATCCGGACTATAGTACAATACTGTCTCCCGTGTAAGCATATCTCCTGCTGTCACTCCCTTTCTTCATTTTCTGCCCGATTTTTTACTCGCGAACTTTATTTAACAATTTTATCAGGAAACGACAAAATTTTTGTTATTCGCTCTAGCCTTTATAAACCGATACAAAAATCTAACTGCAATTATCTGGCCGCATGCCTTCGGATCCATGAAATCACCAGATACAACAAAATCAGCGCCCACACTACGATGAGTGAAGCCAGCAGGATCACTGCCGTCTGCGGCAGAGGTCCCAGATCCTTTCGACCGTCGGAATCTTCTCCTTCCGTAATCTCTATCTGATCAAGATGATACAGTGAAGTCACGTCGCTGTAAAGGGTTTCAAAATAATCATCATCAATCGTCTCGCCTCTCCGCGCAGATTTTACGGTATCTTCGATCAACTGCCCGGCCGCACTGCGTAGAGAAGTTGATCCATTGAATACTGCCGTGGTAAAGGTATTTTCTATATTTTCCAGAAACAGCTTCGCGGCGTCAATCTTTACACTGTAATAGGTGTCATTGTCTTCGCCTGACCGCGACAGGTAGTCCTGATATTCCTCCGATTCCTGGGCTTTCGTCGTCACAGGAATGTAGCCTTCCGTCTGAGAATACCCGATCTGTACCTCGTTGGTGAGCAGATACTGTGCAAACAGCCAGGAAGCGAGCACTTCCTGTGAATCTTCCTTATTAAAAATACAGATGGACGGTCCCTGAGAAATCATCTGCGGATTTTCCGTGTCATACTGCGGAACCTCCATGACCACCGTCTCAAATTCTACCAGCTTATCTTCACTGATGTCAATAAGAGGCGAGTCCGACCCCATCCAGGTCGCCCCTGCGGTCTAGG